>JBELHW010000029.1:0-19556 GCA_042091225.1 Cryomorphaceae bacterium
TCTTCTCTAGACCCATAGCTTAAAGCCAAAACTAATGTCATTGCTGTGTTGTCTTTTGTAATTTCTATTGCTTCATTTAAATTTTTAGCACACTTCGAGGGTAAGCTTGAAATATCTCCTATTGATATTAGCTTGACGTTGTTTTTGGTTAGCGTTTTAGTCTCGCTATGTATAGTTTGAACCAATAATTCCATCAAGGCATTAATTTCATACTTAGGTCTATTCCAATTTTCAGAAGAAAAAGCATATAGAGTTAAGTATTTTATACCTAATTCTACAGAGCCTTCCACAACTTGTCTTACTGTCTTTACGCCAGTTTGATGTCCAAAAATTCTAAGTTTAGATTGTTTCTTTGCCCATCTACCATTACCATCCATTATGATGGCAACATGATTTGGTATGCTGTCAGTTTTAATCTTTGTGTGCATTCTAATATTTACAAACTTTAGGTTTAGTGTATATTTTATACACGAAAGAGATACCGGCAAAGTTGTACCAATCTTTCCAATTATTTTCGTTAGCCCTTTGTCTGTCTGTATTTTGAGTCCATTCGGAAATTTGAGCGTTAGGGTCAGAGTTTAAGTATTCAAGAGCGTCTAATGATGTATCTGATAAGTAAGCCGCTGCTTCGTTTTCATTGTATAAATAAAATGGGTTAGCATATGTTCCTCCAACATCATCTAAATAATCTGTAAATGTTTTTCTAAATCCATATTCTGCATTTATACTAAACTTATCACTTAGACTTATTTTAAAACCTATTCCTAACGGAATAGCAAATTGCATTAATTGATATGCATCTTTTTCCGGATATGTTGTCGAATTTTGACCTTCTGTTCCTAGAGGTTGTAGATCCGTCCAAGGGTTTCCATCTCCTGTATCATTGTCAAATAAATTTTGGGTATCGTACCGTCTAGCTTGGGGGTTAAACTGAAAAATTGAAATTCCTGTAAAAACAAAAGGAGTAAATCTATATCTACTACTTCCTGTCTCGTAATCGAAGAAATTGAATTCAATCATGCCAGAAAGTTCGTATAATGGAGATTTAAAATGTAAATTTCTTTGAATTTTTACGGTGTCAATTTCATTTAATTTATCAGCCCCTCTTATTTCTCCCAACCATAAACCTCCTCTCAAAGCGATTCTTCTGTCTAAATTATATCTGTAGTTTATTGCAGTAGCTGCTTGAGCTAATTTGAAATGTTCTTCATTAAGATCGCCGAGATAATACGAAGTACCTAAAAATAATCCGACTTCAGAATATGGATCGATACTTTGTGCTTCAGTTTTAGAGAAGAATAAGAGTAAAATGATGAAAATTGATAGTAGCTTTTTCATAAATAAATATGTAATGTAAAAAAGATAACGTGCAAATATAGGTATTTATGATATAATTGCTTAATTTCTTTTGTCTTTGCCCCACATCAGTTTTTCTCTCATAGTAGAGACAAAACTTTGATCTTCTAATTTTATAAGTTTTATTTTAAAATTAGCTTTTTTAATCCTTAGTTCTAAACTTGGGTCGATTGCCCTAGACCTACTGTCTAAAGTTACGAGTGCTAACTCTTCTCTTTCATCTACTTTCAAACGAATTTCGGTTTTATCTGAGATTACCAGAGGACGAACATTTAAGTTGTGAGCGGCAATTGGAGAAATAATAAAATTATCTGTACCAGGTAAAATAATCGGACCTCCACAACTTAAAGAATATCCTGTGGAACCAGTTGGCGATGCGATAATGAGTCCATCGGCCCAATATGAGTTCAAATAAACATCGTCCAGAAATGCATGAATTTGAATCATTGACGAGGTATCTTTTTTTAATATAGTTACTTCATTTAATGCAAAATTAGTTTCACCAAAAAGATTGTTTTCAGATTCTAGTTTTAATAAAGTTCTTTCCTGAATGTCATAGTTTCCTTTTAATAATTGATTGATGGCCGAATCAATTTTATCGGTTGAGATACTTGAAATAAATCCTAGTCTTCCAGTATTTATTCCTAAAATAGGAATGCCAGAATCTCTTACTAAAGTAATGGTGTTTAATAAAGTACCGTCTCCTCCGATACTTAATAAAATATCTGCTTTTTCTTTTAAATCATGATAATCATCAAATGAAGAAACAGCTTTTGTAAAAGTAATGTGTTCTTCCAAAAAATCGAAAAATTGATTTTCAATACAAATGGAAATTTCTTCTTGTTCAAGTTTATGAACAAGATGTTGAATATATTTAGATTTAGAAGAGTCAAAAGGACTTCCGTATAATGCTATTCTCATTTTAAAATGGATTAGAGAAATGAAGAAAAACCCCCCATTCTTTAAGGTGATTTCTACTTAATTCCAGTCTCATTAGTTTATCATAATAGGTAACGAAATCAAGACCAATTCCTTGACTATATAAAAACCTATTATTAAGTTTGTTAGATTCGTTTGTGTATTTGTCGTAAACAACACCCATATCTGCAAATATACTTAGATATAGTGAATAATAAGATTTTTCAAATTGCTCCATTTTGAAAAAAGGAACTTCTAATTTCTTTTTAGGAACCAAACAATATTTAAGAGCTTTTTTAGACAATGCAAAATGATTCCCATCTATTACATAATATTCGTAACCTCTAATATAATCTTCGAATCCTAAAGATGAGTTAAATATATAGGCTAATGAGTCTTTTAAGCTTGTTTTTGCTTTTACACTAAAGCCAAACAATAATTTATTATTGAGTTTAAAATGGTTTTCTTTTTTTGCAGAAAAAACAATGTTTTTGTAAAAATTTTCCCATCCTTTAAAAATTTGTAATTGTGCTAAATGATAGCTTCCAACTGTAGGATAACTTATCGAATTTCTTTTTTCGTATTCGAACTGATATTGAAATTCGTTTACAACAAAATTGGTATCGAAATTAGGAAGATATTGTTCGTTGTTTAAAATTTCGGAATTTGGGATGTTATATTCACTGTTTTCTAAAATAAACTTATGGTTTGAATGCAATCCTGGTTTGTATGAAACAGCAATAGATTTTTTAAAATCTTTAAAAAAAGTTCCTTCTTGTTCAAAGTAATCAAGTTCGTTTGCAATAGTTTTAAAATGAAACTTTTTCATTCTAAAAAACTCAATTTTTAAATTTATTCCAACTGTTTTTTTCTTATTCAAGTAAGGAATATCGTAGTCAAATAAATAGTGTTCTTTATACCCTTTTCTATATTTCAAAAGTAGTTTTTCATTTCTTCCCCTAAAATTATAGACATTTAGAAAAACACCATAATTTAATTTAGAATAATCTTGAAAATTTGACATTTTTAGAGAATCGTAAAAGACATTAAAATTTCGTTCTGAAATTTCAAAAATAGGATAAGGCCAAACATACCACCTTTCTATAGTGGTAATTGTAATTTTCAAATCAGGATTTAAATCGTATTTAAAGTCAATAAAATTAAAAAGCCATTGCTTTTCGATATTTCGTTTACTTTCTTCAATTTTATTTGTTAGTTCTTGTAAAGATAGTGTGTCTCCTTTTTTAAAACTTAACTCTCTTAAAACCGTTGCATCTTTGGTTATTTTATTTCCATCAATTTGAATGTCAGTTAAAATAAATTTTTCTTGAGCAACTAAAGAAAGTGAAATAAAAAATAATAAAATAAATATATGAAAACGCATTACGGATTTAAGTATCTCATTAAACTGTCATATCGATCATTCAATGTATTGTCAGTCTTTATATCTGAAGGTTGATAATGAGCGCTCACTAAATAGTTATACCTTTCAAAAGTTTGTTTAACAGCGTTTAGGTTGTCAATATTAAGTTTTAAGCTAACGTTTATTCTTTCTTTATTTTTAGTATCGGTTATATATGAGCTTAAAATTTTAGCATTATTTGACTCTACTATTTGAGAAATTTCACTCATCTGATAATCTTCTTTTTTCATCTCTAAAATAATAAGACTTCCACCTTCTTTAACCGCTATTATAGATGCTAAAGCTGCAACAATTGAACCAACAGTTGCAGAGCCAATATAGGTGCCATTATCCAATATAGGAAGTAAAGTTAAGCCATTACTTTCTATAGTATTTATTATCTCAAAAACATCATTTTCTACACTCATTGAAAAAAACGGTAATTTTTCAAGAATAGATTCTATTCTTTTTGACTCGTCATTCATGTTATAGATATCATCTTCAGAAACGATAGCTATTAACTTATTATTTTCAACAATAGGAAGATGTGAAACTCTAAACTCACTCATGAGACCCAATACAGTAGAGCCACTGTCTTGAGTGCTAATAACGCTAATTTCGTTTGCTATGAGTTTTTGACTGTTCATTTAATGAAAAACAAACTTACTATTTTTTAACTTTGCCAAGACTAAAATTATACAATCAATGACAAAATTAAGTGTAAATATTAATAAAATTGCAACTTTAAGGAATGCAAGAGGAGGAAGTTTGCCAGATGTTGTTCTTGCAGCAAGACGAATAGAAGGCTTTGGAGCTGATGGAATAACCGTTCACCCTCGTCCTGATCAAAGGCATATTACCTTTAAGGATGTTAGCGAACTAAAAAGCGTAATAAAAACAGAGTTTAATATAGAAGGTTATCCTTCAGAATCGTTTTTACAATTAGTAAAAAATGCACAGCCTCATCAAGTAACTTTAGTTCCAGATCCTCCTCAGGCAATAACTTCTAATACTGGCTGGGATATAAAATCTAATTTTGAGTTTTTACAACAGATTATTTCTTTTTTCAAAGCTTTAAATATTCGTACATCCATTTTTGTTGATACTGATTTAAATCAAATTGAATTGGCAAAAAAAACAGGTGCAAATCGAGTAGAGTTATATACTGAAAGTTATGCAACTAAATTTTTAGAAGATAAAGACATTGCAATTAAGCCTTATGTTGATGCAGCAAATTTTGCTAAGAAAATCGGATTAGGCGTAAATGCAGGTCACGATTTAAATTTGGAAAACTTAGCATTCTTCTCTCAAAAAATTCCTTTTTTAGATGAAGTTTCTATCGGCCACGCTTTAATTTCCGATTCTTTGTATTTAGGCTTAGAAAATACTATTGGGTTATATAAAAACGCCTTGCAATAATGGATTTATTTTCAAGAGTTATTGGAAGTGGCAAGCCACTTATTATTATACACGGATTATTCGGTATGTCTGATAATTGGCAAAGTTTGGCAAAACAATTTGCGGATTTTTTTGAAGTTCATTTAATAGACCAAAGAAATCATGGCCGATCTTTTCATCATAAAGAATTTAATTACGATTGTTTGTCTAAAGACTTGTTTAATTATATTGAATCTAAAAATTTAGATGATGTTATAATTTTAGGCCACTCATTGGGGGGAAAAACAGCTATGAAGTTTGCTACATTATTTCCTAATATCGTTCATAAATTAATAGTTGTTGATATATCTCCCAAATATTATCCTATTCACCATCATACTATTATAAAAGGCTTAAAGTATTTAACTTCTCAAACTTTAAAAAGCAGAAAGGAAGCAGATGAATTGCTAGCAAATTATATTGATGAATTAGATGTAAGACAGTTTCTCTTAAAAAGCTTAAGTCGGAATAAAGACAAAGAATTAACGTTCCGATTTAATTTAAACTCAATTTCTGAAAACATAGAAAATGTTGGCCAGGCTTTGGAAGAAAATTCTATTTATGAAGGACCTACTTTGTTTTTGCAAGGAGGTAATTCTGATTATATTAAAAGCGAGGATGAAGATCTTATTTTCAATCATTTTAAACAGGCTCAAATACAAACTATTGATAATGCTGGTCATTGGCTACATGCTCAAAGGCCACAAGATTTTTTTGAATCGGTAATGCGTTTTGTAATTTAATTTACAATTAGTTTTTTTTCCACTTTACCATTTTCGTAAATATAAAACTGAAACTCATTTTTTTTTGGCTTTACAGTTCTTCCAAGCATGTCACGAATGGCTAATACTCTAGGAACAGGATTTTCTAAATCTGCTTTTATAGGGCTTATCCCTTTGTCATATTTGAGCTCCATGATAACTGGCAGATGGTCTGACATAGTGTACAAAGCTTCGTTAATATAGCTCGGAACCACATCATTATTTGCACCGCTAAATGATAAGTTAAAATGTTGTCCGTCCTGACCAAAAGATTGATATGAATTAGCTACATAAGAAAGCCTTCCGTTAATCAAATCGTCAGAAATTAATATAAAATCAAAACGATCATCCATTCCTCCAATTGATCCGCCGTCAGAAAGATAATTTGTTCGTGTACTTTGGGTATGAATGTTAGAATAAAATGAATTATTATGCCATTCTCCATCTTGATTTATTGGATCGTTAAGAGAAAGTCCATAATCTAATAGTGCTTGGTATGCATTTTCTTGTGAACTGTAAACATTGAAATCTCCACTCACAATAAAGTGTTCTCCATTTGTTCGGTCATTTATATAGTTTTTTAAAGCAGTTACTTCTAATGTTCTTTGGTTTGCATTTTGTTTGCTGTTTCCTGCTTTTAGGTGAGAAATATAAACGTAAATGAATGCAGTATCAATATCAATACTTTCATTAAGAAAAAGAACATATTCATTAATATCTCTTAGTGTAGTTGAAATAACATTTGTTTCTGTTAATGTAAACAAATCGTTTTTGTAAAATAGTAGGTTGTCGGTGTCAGGTCCATCAATAAAAGGAGCATTTTCCCAATTATTTATTGCTCCTACATTTAAGGCATCATTAAGTAATAAATCTACCGCAGAATTGTCGGTAATTTCAGTGAGCATTAATAAATCTGAATTAGTAAAGTCAATAATTTCTTTGAAAACACTTGCCTTTGTTGAATTTGAAGAAGGGTAATTTAAAACATTATAAAACATCAACTTATAATTTTCCTGTGCATAAATATTAAGACTTAAAAGCAAAGTAAAAAAAAGTATAATTTTCATTTTTATTGTTCTTTTATTAAATGTAAATAAACAGGCAAATGATCACTAAAACCTCCTTTATAGTTTCCGCCGGCATAAGTTCTTAGAGGATAACCCTTATAGTTTCCGTCCAACTGAATTAAGTAAGGTTTACGGAATACTTTAGAATTATAAAATTGTAGTTCTTTTATATTTCCATTTAAAAGCGTTGGGGAAAGAAGTAATTGATCAAAGATATTCCATGTGTCGCGCCATGCTAATGAACCTATTCCTTTTTTGTACATTTCATACATAGGATTAAACATATCTTTATTAGCTAATTTCTTTTTTTTGCCATTGCTCAGCATGTATTTCGTTAAACTTTTGTTTGTAGGATCATCATTGAGATCTCCCATATAAATTATTTTAGCATCTGGCTCTGATTTTTGTATTGAATCTATAATGCTTCTTCCTAATTTTGCAGCAGCAATTCTATTAGGATTACTTCTTTTTTCGCCTCCACTTCTGGAAGGCCAGTGAGCAATGATAAAGTGTATTCGTTCGCCTAAAAGATTTCCACTTACTAATAGTTGAGATCTTGTTTTAAATGATGGATTAGACTCTAGTTTTAATATGAAATTTTTAGAAGATTTAAATTTAAAATAATTTGGATTGTATATTAAAGCAACATCAATACCTCTTCGATCAGGAGAGTCATAATGAATAATTTGATAGTTTCTTTGTGCTATATTTTCATGAGAAACTAATTTTTCGATAACCCCTCTGTTTTCAATTTCTGATAAGCCAACAATAGCGAGTCCATCAGGATTTACATCTATCCCTATTTCTTTGATGACTTTTGATATGTTTTTTATTTTTTTTTGAAATTTAGAGTCGTTCCACAAGTTTTTGCCCTGAGGAGTAAAATCAATATCGTTAACGTTTTCGTCGTCTTTAGTGTCGAATAGATTTTCTACATTGTAAAAACCTACTCCACTAATCAAGTAATTTTGGGCTACAATAAATGAAGGAAAACAAAAAATGCTAAACAAGATAAATAGTATTTTTTGTTGATTAAATCGCATAAAATTTGAAAAGGTTAAATGATGTTATTTAACAAAAGTATGTAAAATAAACTGTCTTGTTTATAAAAAAAGTAAATTTGTAACATTGTTGACGCTAACCTAAACCTTAACTAACAAAAAATGAAAAAAGTAATTTTTTTCAATGTTTTTTTATTTTGTAATTTATTTCTTTATTCACAAACTGATAGTCTTGATACTTCTTTATATCAACAGCCTACTTTTTCTATTTCGTTAAGTGATCTAGAAGACACTTCGGAAGAGCAAGGTTTCTCTGGTTTATTACAATCTTCAAGAGATGTTTTTTCTGCAATTGCTGCTTATAATTTCAGTTCATCTCGTTTTCGTCCACGCGGTTATGATTCTCAAAACCAATCTGTTTTAATTAATGGTATCCCCTTAAATAATGCTGAAAATGGGCGGGCTATTTGGGCTCATTGGGGCGGATTAAATGACATAACTCGCTATCAACAAAGTAAAACAGGAGTTTCTTCAAATCCTTTTATTTTTGGCGGAATAAGCGGTTTCTCTAATATTGCAGCTCGTGCTTCAGATTTAAGACCTGGCACTCGATTTTCGTCAGCTCTTGCAAATAGAAGTTACAGAAGTAGATTAATGGCTACTCATTCCACTGGAATGATGGATAATGGTTGGGCTGTATCTGCCTCGGCTTCTGGTAGATTTTCTAATGAAGGATATGTAGAAGGTACTTTTTATAGTGCTGCTAGTTACTTTTTATCGATCGAAAAAAAAATCAATAACAAACATAGTTTAGGCTTAGTAGGTTTCGGTGCTCCTACAGTACAAGCAAGACAAGGAATTGTAGTTGATGAAATACATAACATTTTAAACGATAATTTTTATAATCCATATTGGGGATATCAAAATGGTGAAAAAAGAAACTCCAGAGTAAGAGATACTCACAAACCAATGCTGTTACTATCTCATTATTGGGATTATTCGCAAAAATCTAAAATTACCACTACTGCTTCTTATTCTTTTGGTAAAGGGAGTAACACCAGACTAAATTGGTATAATGCAGAAGACCCAAGGCCAACTTATTACAGATATTTACCTTCCTATTATAGCTTGCCTAATCAAGAATTTGAATACCAAGAAGTTTTTAATGCTTGGCAAAATGATGTTAATGTAAGACAAATAGACTGGGGTCATCTATATTTCGCAAATAGTAAAAATCTGTTTACGGTAAATGATGCCGACGGAATTGTAGGAAACAGTGTCACTGGAAATAGAGCAAAATATATTGTCGAAGAATATTATAACAATCATTCTCAATATTCATTAAATACTAACTGGAATTATAATTGGAATGATAATTTAAATTTTGATGCAGGAATCAATCTTTCAAATTACACTAGCAATAATTTCAAAGAGATTAAAGATTTATTGGGAGCAGACTACTGGGTTGATGTAGATCAGTTTGCTGAACGCGATTTTGTTGATCCTAACGCAGCTCAAAGTAACTTGGCTATTCCTAATCATGTTGTTAGAACAGGAGAAAAATTTGGATATGATTACGATATTAATATTCAGAAATATGATGTTTTTAGTCAATTAGAGCATAAGGGATCTTTATTAGAATCTTACATTGCGCTTACTCTTTCTGGCACCCGATTTTGGAGAACAGGGAATGTTCAAAACGGATTATTTCCTAATAATTCTCTAGGCGATTCTGAAAAATTATTATTTGTAAATCCAGGAGCTAAAGCTGGTATACTTTATAAATTTAATGGTCGCCATATGTTGCAAGTAAACAGTGCTTTTTTAAGCAGAGCACCATTAAGCACTAATATTTTTATTTCGCCAAGGACAAGAAATGATGTTGTTCAAAATATTGATAGCGAAACAATTAAAACGATTGATTTTAATTATTTGGTAAGATTTCCTGGCTTGAAGCTTCGAATGACTGCTTATTACACTCTCATGGAAGACAAAACTTGGTCTAGGAGTTTTTATCACGATGATTTAAAATCGTTTGTAAATTATTTGATGACTGGGGTTGATCAAACTTTTATGGGTACTGAGTTAGGTGCAGAAATAAAACTTTCACCCACCCTTACAACAACTGTCGCATATGCTCTTGGTGATTTTATTTACAGCTCCAGACCAAGCGCAACAATTGTACAAGACAATTCTACTGAATTATTAGCTCAAGATAGAACGGTTTATATAAACAATTATAAAGTTGGAGGAATTCCTCAAACCAACGCCTCTTTGGGCTTAAAATATAATTCACCTAAGTTTTGGTTTGCAGGTCTAACAGCAAATTATTTTGCTAATACTTATTTAGATATTAATCCTGATCGAAGAACCCTAGAAGCATTAGATGGTTATGTAAGCTCAGATGCACAGGTCGATGGTGTTGTAAATCAAACCAAGCTAAATCCTGGCATGAGCTTAGACCTATTTATCGGAAAATCTTGGAAAATTAAATATGGCGAGTACATTAGATTTAATATTAATGTTAGTAACCTTCTTGACGATAAAGATTATGCAACAGGAGGATTTGAACAATTACGATATGACTCCTCTGATATTGATCGCTTCCCTAATTTAGTTGGCTATATGTATGGAAGAAGTTATTTCGCAATGATTAGCTATATTTTTTAAAAACGAAAATTATGTACAAAACATTAAAGTTATCTGTTTTAATTACACTCACAACTATTTTTATTGTTGCTTGTGAGCGAGATTTTGATATGCCTCCTATAGTTGAAATTACAGCAGGACAAGTTATTAATTTGGAACAATTGCGTGCAATGCATACTGGTTCTGATATCACTATTACAGATACTTTATCTGTTTATGCGGTTGTTACTATGGATGAGACAAGTGGTAATTTATACAAAGAAGCATATGTTCAAGATGGATCAGCTTCTATGTATTTAAGGTTTACATCATCTAGTGGATTGTATGAGGGAGATTCTATTCGTATTGATTTGCAAGGCACAACTTTAAAGAGATATAATCAGATGCTTCAATTAGATTCATTAGATGCAGATTTAAATATTTTTAAACAAGAAACTCAGCTTTCTACAATTTCTGAAGTAACAACTTTAGCAGAAATTGCTCTTAACGGAAACGCTTTTCAAGCTAAATTGGTCCAAATAGAAAATGTAGAGTTTATATGTGATGATTTAAATAATTCTTTTGCAGATGAAGTTAATCAAGAGTCATTAAACCGTTATCTTCAGGATGAAATAGGAAATCAGTTAATTGTACGTACTAGTGGCTATTCTAATTTTGCGAATCAAATTATTCCTTCCGGTAACGGAACGGTTACAGCCATTGTTAGTCAATATAATGACGATGTACAATTGTTATTAAGACGACCTTCTGAAGCTCAATTAATTAATGATAGAATTGATGACTGTGACGGAACAGGGGGAGGTAATGGTAATGGAGATATAATTTTAAGTAAAAACTTCGATGACAATAGTGTAACATCTGGTGGTTGGATAACCCAATTAGTTAGCGGTCCATCCAATTGTGATTGGGGAATATATGAAGGAAGTAATTCAGCAGCAAAAGCATCTAACTATCTTGATGGTGTGAATTCAGCATGTGAATCTTGGTTAATTTCACCAGCTGTTGATTTATCAGCGACATCCCCTGTTTTATCCTTTAGAAATACCTATAATTTTGGTGGTGATCCTTTACAATTATTAATATCGACAGACTATTCTGGATCAGGAGATCCAAATTCTGCAACTTGGACAGATATGACTACTCAAGTTCAATGGTCAAGTGGTGGCTTCGAATGGGTTAGCTCTGGAGATATTAATCTTTCAAATTATACCCAAGCAAATGTTTATATAGCTTATAAATATTTAGGAAGTAATTCAGATGGAAGTACGTGGGAAATAGACGATGTACAAATAATTAATAATCAATAACAGTTAAGAAAATGAAAAAAGGAATATTTTTAATTTTAATTTTTGGTTTTGTAATTCAATCTAAGGCACAAAATGACACCATATTTAACAAGGATTTTAATGATCAGGATATAGTTTCTGGTGGTTGGTCAAATGAATTAGTATCGGGCTCTGAAAATTGCTTTTGGGATATTTTCGTTTCTGCTAATTCTGCAGCTAGAGTTTCAAATTATTCTTCAGGTCAAAACCAAGCATGTGAATCATGGTTAATTTCTCCATCAGTAGATTTAACAAATTCTAATCCATTTTTATCTTTCAGATCGAGTTATAACTTTAGCGGAGATCCTTTAGCTATTTTAATTTCATCAGATTATGTTGCCGGTGATCCTAGTCTTGCTTCATGGACTGATATCTCTATTATGGCTAACATGCCTACTGAAGATGGTTTTGTTTGGGCTAACTCAGGACTAATTGACCTTTCTCTATATACAATGGAAAATATACATATTGCATTTAAATATGTTGGAGGAGATAATGATGGTAAAACTTGGAATTTAGATGATGTAATTTTACTTTCTACTCAAAACATCGACCCTCAAGGTTGGAATTGTATAAACAATAGTTGTCAAGAATCTGTATTAGGGATGGGAGAATACACTACTTTAACTGACTGTCAGCAAGCTTGTGAATCAATACAAAACCCTATTACAAGTATTTATGAAATCCAATTTAGCGAAGATGTTGAAGCTAGTTCTCCACTAGAAGGGCAAATGGTATTTACAGGAGGAATTGTTACGGCTGTTAAAAGTGATACAACTTCATTTTTTATTCAGAATGGATCAGGTCCTTGGAATGGTATTTATGTCTATGATAACATGAACTTCCCTCAAGTAGGAGATAGCGTAACTTTTAATGCAGAAGTAGAGGAATTTTATAATCTTACTGAATTAAAAAATGTAAGTGATTTTGTAATTGTTAGTAGTAATAATTCTGTAGTATTTACTGAAGTGACTAATGAAATGGCAAATACTGAGCCTTTCGAAGGAGTTTTAGTTCGACTATTATCGGTTGAATGTAACTCAGTACTTAATCAATATGACGAATGGAGTGTAAGCGATGGAACAAACAACGTTATAGTTTCCGACTTTCTGTACATATATACTCCTGTTTTAAATCAAACTTATAATGTTAGTGGAGTAGTCGATTATAGTTTCGATGAATTTAAGGTTTGTCCAAGAGATGAGTCAGACATTGTTTTATCTTCTGCCTCTAATATTTTAGATCAAAATATAGCTAGTTTAGATTTATTTCCAAATCCATCTAATGGAATAATTAATATTCAAGAGTTTGGTAAATTCGAAGTATTTTCAACTTCTGGGCAATTAGTGTTTTTATCTAAGGTAAATCATACAATTGTTAATTTAAAAATTGCTAAAGGAACTTATTTCTGTAAACTTTATGATGAAGATGGTTTATTAAAAGGAATGGAAAAATTGATTGTTTTTTAACAATTGATAACCAAAGCGAGCCTTGCTCGCTTTTTTTTATTTAAAAAAAAGATTTAAATATTGAGTTCAATTTGTTTATTTTAGCCTACTAACAAAGTATCTAAATGTCTGATAGCTTAGTAATAATTCCTACATATAACGAAAAGGAAAATATCGAGAAAATCTTAACAAAGACTTTCTCCTTATCCAAAAATTTTCATGTTTTAATTGTCGATGATGGTTCTCCTGATGGTACAGGAGAAATAGTTAAGTCTCTTCAAAGCAAATTCGAAGGATTATTTATAGAAGAACGAAAAGGAAAATTAGGATTAGGAACAGCATATATTCATGGCTTTAAGTGGGCGTTAAATAAAGATTACGATTATATTTTTGAAATGGACGCCGACTTTTCTCATAACCCTGATGATTTAGAGAGATTGTATAATGCATGTTCTATAGATGGTGCAGATGTTGCAATAGGTTCTCGCTATGTAAGAGGAGTAAATATTGTAAACTGGCCAATGAGCAGATTATTGATATCATTTTTCGCTTCTAAATATGTTAAATTTATAACAAGATTACCCGTAAACGATTCTACTGCTGGTTTTATGTGCTACAAAAGAGCAGTTTTACAAAAAATAAACCTTAATAAAATTGATTTTGTCGGATACGCCTTTCAAATTGAAATGAAATTTAAATCTTGGAAGTCTGGATTTAATGTTGAAGAGGTGCCTGTTATTTTTACCGATAGAACAGAGGGTAATTCTAAAATGAGTTCAGATATCTTTTTTGAAGCTTTTATTGGAGTTATTCAAATGAAGATAAAAAGCTGGTTTATCAAATTTTAATTTTAAAATGAAATCTACCTTAATAAAAAACGCATTTGTTGTTAATGAAGGAACAACAGAAATTAAAGACATTCTAATTGAGAATGGAATTATTTCAAAGATTAAAAGCTCTATAGATTCAGGCAAACATTTTGTTATAGACGGTACTGGAAAGTATTTAATTCCTGGTATGATAGACGATCAAGTGCATTTTAGAGAGCCTGGGCTTACCCACAAGGCTGATATTGAGTCTGAATCAAAAGCTGCAGTAGCCGGCGGAATCACTTCATTTATGGAAATGCCCAATACTAAACCTCAATCTTTAACCCAAGAATTATTGGAACAAAAATTTGAAAGAGCATCTCAAGTTTCTGTTGCTAACTACAGCTTCTTTATGGGAGCTTCAAATGATAATTTAGATGAGGTTTTAAAAACAGACCCTAGAACAGTTGCGGCTGTTAAAATATTTATGGGATCTTCAACAGGCAATATGTTGGTCGATAATAAACAAGTTTTAGAAAATATATTTTCTAAATCTGACATACTGATCGCTGTACATTGTGAAGATGAAGATACTATTTTAGAAAACACCGAAAATTTTAAATCTATATACGGAGAAGATATTCCGATTCAATTACATCCAATTATCAGATCTGATAAAGCATGTTACAAGTCGTCTTCTATGGCAATTGAACTAGCTAAGAAGCATGGAACAAGACTTCATGTTTTTCATCTTTCCACTAAAATAGAAATGGATTTATTTGACAATACAATTCCATTAAAAGATAAAAAAATTACTGCTGAGGCTTGTGTTCATCACCTCTGGTTTGATGATAGAGATTACCCAGAAAAAGGAACCTTTATTAAGTGGAATCCGGCAGTTAAAACCAAAGAAGATAAACAAGCTATTTTGCAAGCAGTTTTAGACGATAGGATTGACGTTATTGCAACGGATCACGCTCCTCATACTCTAGAAGAAAAGCAAAATACTTATTTTAATGCTCCTTCAGGAGGTCCTTTAGTTCAGCATGCATTGGTTGCTCTTTTAGAATTATTTCATCAAGGTAAAATATCTTTAGAAAAAGTTATAGAAAAAACTAGCCATGCTCCAGCCATTTGTTTTCAATTAGAAAAAAGAGGATTTATTAAAGAAGGTTATTGGGCTGATTTAGTCCTCATTGACCTTTACAATCCATGGAGGGTTGACAAAAGTAATATTTTATATAAGTGTGGTTGGTCTCCCTTTGAAGGTCAGATATTCCAATCTCAAGTGTCTCATACTTGGGTAAATGGTAATCTAGTTTATGATAATGGTAAACTTTATACAAAAATAAAAGGAAGTAGGCTCTTATTTGACAGATAAAAAAAAAGAGCATGAATCATTTCATGCTCTTTTTTATTTTTCATATTACATTAATGGCTATGGCCATCATGATTCTCATGACTCATATCTTCATTTTTAGCTTCGTCAGTAACAGTTGTCGTATCTTGAGTAGCTGTTGTGTCCTGAGTAGCTATTGTGTCTTGAGTTACTACTTCTTCAGAACTAGTTGAAGACTTTTCTGCAGGTGTGCCACAAGAAACAATACCCATAAAAACTAGTGCAAATACATAAATTAAATTTTTCATTACGTTTGGTTTTAAATTAATGATATTCACAAATGTACTTTTTTTCATTTAATTGATAAATGTTTAAATTCGCTTATTATGAATAGATACATGTTTATTTTTTTTTTCTTTTTTACTTCTTGTGTTAATTCCAATCTAGAAACTAACAGCGAACCGAAAATAGATACGGATGTTATGAAGCAAATTCTATTAGAAAGACATTTACTGTTAGCTCAAATTACATCTTTTCAATACCCAGACAGTTTATCTAATACTATTGTTGACTCTTTATTTAATAATATTTGTTTGAAAAAAGGAATTAGTAAACAAGAATTTGATCAGAGTTGGAAACATTACAATACTAAAGAAGTTGATCAGCTGATAAAAGTTTACGATTCTGTAATAGAAGAATTAAAAGTTATGGAGCTTAAAGATCAGTAGAGTTTTCTTTTAAAAACCAATCTGAATATTTTTCAATACTTTCAGATACAGGAGTAAATGTGTGTCCTAAATTGCATATTTTACTATTGCTGAAAGTAGATTTAGTCATCGCCTGATTGGCAGTTTCTTTCGTAAGTAAGGGCTTAATACCACTAATTAAATATTTTAAATATTCTGTTCTCCATGCAAGTTCTTTAATAAACGGCGTAACTTTTATTGTAGCCTCTTTTTTACCTAAATGATATGCAATTTGTTTAAAAAGTTGTTTGTAGGTTACATTCTCACTACTTAAAATAAACCTATCGTTTTTTAAATCGCTTTCCATTAACTTAATAAGAATTGATGATACATCAACTACATCAACGTAAGCTGTGGCGCCTTCTGTATAAAATTTTAATCCTTTCCATACTTTAGTAAATAATTGCGAGCTACCCTTCGCCCAATCACCAGCACCTAAAATAACAGACGGATTAACAATAATAGTATCTAAACCTTCTTGAATACCTCTCCATACTTCTTGTTCAGCATAATATTTACTTTGAGCATACTTTGTTTTTTGATAACTGCTGTTCCAATATGAATTCTCATTCAGAATAGACTTTCCTTTCCCTAGAGTAGATATAGAGCTTAAATATGCAAATTTTTCTATTTTATTTTCCAGACAAGCATTAACAATATTTTCTGTACCTATTATGTTAATATCCATCATTTTTTTAACCTCCTTAGGATGAAATGACACGAAAGCAGCAGCATGATATACTATGTTGCAATCTTTTAAAAGTGAGTATAAAGAATATGAGTCAAGTAAATCTCCTTCTACCCAATTAATATTTTCGAGAAGATTATTTTTGTTGTAATAATTAAATATTTTTTCTGTAATTGCAGTTGAGCTACCACTTCTTTTTAGTGCTTTTATAGGTTTATTTTTGGAAGCTAAATCGAGTAAAATATGAGCTCCAACTAAGCCAGTTCCTCCTGTTACAAAAATCATTGAACAAAGGTACCTAAAAAATGCCTCTTAAAATCACATTAATTATATTTGCTTATAAATTGGAATAAAATGAACTTTATACAAGAACTTAAATGGAGAGGCATGATTCATGATATTATGCCAGGTACTGAAGAACAATTTCAAAAAGAATTGACGACTGCTTATATAGGCTTTGATCCTACTGCTGACTCTCTTCATATTGGCTCTTTAGTACAGATTATGATATTAGTTCATCTTCAGAAAAGCGGCCATCAGCCTATAGCGCTTATGGGAGGAGCTACCGGAATGGTGGGCGATCCTTCAGGAAAGTCTAAAGAAAGAAATATGCTTTCTGAAGAAGTTTTAAACCACAACCTTTCGTCTGTTCAAAAGCAGTTAGAAAAATTTCTTGATTTTGATTGTGGTCAAAATTCGGCTCAGTTAGTCAATAATTATGATTGGTTTAAAGATTTTTCATTTTTGTCTTTTATCAGAGAAGCAGGTAAACATATTTCGATAAATTATATGTTAGCAAAAGACTCTGTTAAATCTAGATTAGAAACAGGAATGAGCTTTACAGAGTTTTCTTATCAGCTCGTTCAAGGTTTTGATTTTTATTGGTTGTACGAAAATAAAAATTGTAAAGTCCAGTTAGGTGGATCCGATCAATGGGGAAATATTACAACAGGGACGGAGTTTATCAGGCGTAAAAATGGGGGGACTGCATTTGCTGTAACAACGCCATTAATAAAGAAAGCAGATGGAGGTAAATTTGGTAAAACAGAAGAAGGAAATGTTTGGTTAGATAGGAAGCTAACTTCTCCATATAAATTTTATCAATTTTGGTTAAACTCGTCTGATGAAGATGCTAAAACCTATATCCGTATTTTTACTTTATTTGATAAAGAAAAAATAGATCTTTTAGAAAAGGAACATAATGAACAACCTCATTTAAGAATTCTTCAAAAGGAATTAGCAAAAGATATTACTATTCGTGTTCATTCTCAAGAAGATTATCAAAAATCAATTACAGCTTCAAATATTTTATTTGGCAAGTCAACTGCTGAAGATTTATTAGAATTAGATGAACAAACATTATTAAGTGTTTTTGATGGAGTACCTCAGTTTGATGTTAAAATGGAAGATATTAAGTCACCGATAGTAGATTTCCTTGCAGAAAAGACAAAAGTTTTTCAATCTAAAGGAGAAGCTAGAAGAATGATATCTTCTAACGCAATTAGTATTAACAAACAAAAAATTAACGAGCAAAAAACGCTTGATAACTCAGACTTACTTTCTGAAAAATATATATTAGTTCAGAAAGGTAAGAAAAATTATTTTTTAATTATTGTTTCTTAAGGAAGTGAAGAATGATGTAAGGAAATTTTTAATTTTCCTTCTTCGTCTTTAATGTATACAAAACTATATTCTACTTTAGTTTCTTCATTATTCAAATCTGTAAAATAATAGTGCCCCATAGCTGTTGCATACTCTTTGTAAAGATTAATCTTTGCATTATCAAACCTTACATTTGTCCACGGTTTCATTGCAAATCCATTATCTTCTTTAACTACTCCTCCAACAAAATATGAAATAGCCTCATCTAATTCTAACCTAAAAGGTATTTCTTTTGCCATAGTTGGTTTGAAAAGAGCATTTTTATCGTACATTTTTTTTAAAAAATGGGAAGCTTCTAATTCTTTTTTTCCTATAAGAACAATTCCTTTTCCCCATTGATCTTGTGCTGTTGTTATTTCTTCTAAAATCATGGTTGCAATTTATAAAACCATTTTAATTTTTTAAAATTACTTTGCCTATAATTCTTTTTCTTGGTTCCCCAAAAAACTGGTAGTTGACAGAATAAACATATGCCCCATTTTGAGCTAATTTGTTTTTATAGTAGCCGTTCCATTTTGTATTAATATTATCAGAATAGAAAACTTCGTCTCCCCAACGATTATAGATGAAAAATTCAATGCGTTTTAAGGGACATTGCGGGTCAATTTTTATATCAAAATAGTCGTTTATGTTGTCATTATTTGGCGTAAATGTATTAGGAATATATATTTCGCAACCACAAAAATGATTTATTTTAATTGTGTCGTAAAGACTTTCACATTCGTTACTAACATTAACCCATATTGTTGACGAACTATCTATTGTTATAAAATTATTTTGAGAATTATCATGCCATAAATAATTCGCTCCTTGGTCAAATACGTCTATTGTGATAGGAAATTCACAAATGCCAAAATCAGGACCTAGCTCTAGTTCCAGTTTTTCTTTAACCTGAACGTTAATAGTGTCAGAAATTGTTTCACATTCATTTGTTATTGAAAGCCAATA
>JBELHW010000094.1:0-3613 GCA_042091225.1 Cryomorphaceae bacterium
GCTGTATTTGGCTTACTTTTAGCATTTGGTATGTTATTTCCTAACTCTATTATTTATCTTTACTTTGCTCTTCCTGTAAAAGCAAAATATTTTGTTATATTTTATGGAATTGCAGAATTGTATCTAGGAATTCAGAACAACCCTGGAGATAACACTGCTCATTTTGCTCATCTTGGAGGAATGGTTTTCGGATACTTTATTATAAAATATTGGAAAAATAATAGCAATAATTTCTATTAATGAATTTAATCAACGAAATACGTCAATCTTTCCGTAAAGGAGATTTATTAATAAAAGTTATATATGCCAATTTATTTGTTTTTCTTTTTTATAAGATTTTAACTACATTTTTTTTACTTTTTTCAATTCAAAATATAAATTTGACAAATTGGTTAGCATTGAGTTCTGAGCCTATAAACTTATTGTCCAAACCATGGACTTTAGTTAGCCATATGTTCTTTCATCAAAAATTTACTCACATAATTTTTAATTTGATTGGACTATATTTTTTCGGAAAAATTTTCACTCAATACTTAAATAAAAAACAACTTTTCAGTACCTATATAATCGGTGGAGTTTTTGGTGCATTTTTCTACTTCTTATCATTTAACTATTTAGATATACTTGATAGCAATGGTAAAAATGTTGCTTTCGGTGCTTCTGCGGCTGTATTAGCTGTTTTAACTGCCATTTCAAGCTATGTTCCAAATTATCAAATTAGTATTCCTTTGCTGACTAAAATTAAGCTTAAACATCTTGCAATTACATTTATAGTAATTGACATTATGCTAATTTCTAGCTACAATACAAACGGACAATTAATTCCATCTGAAAATGCAGGCGGACATATTGCACATCTTGGAGGTGCTTTTTATGGTCTTTATTTCGGATATAGGCTACGACAAGGAAAAGATATTTCTATATGGTTTAACCATCTAATGGATAAAATTGTAAATTATTTCAGAAAAGATTCTTCTTTAAAAACAGTACATAAAAGAGCAAAATCAGACGATGATTGGCGTAGTGATCGAAAAAAAAATCAACTAAAAATAAATACCATACTAGACAAAATTTCTAAATCCGGATATGAAAGCTTGAATGACAATGAAAAAGAAATTTTATTTAAAGAAAGTAAAAAGTAAATGAAAATCATTCATCGTATAATTTACATTTTGAGCTTCTGTTTTTTATTTGCTCTATTACTTTCTTATTTATCCCCAATAGCTAATCCTCAGTCCTTTTTACTCCCTATTGCATTTTTAGGCTTGTTTTTTCCTTTCTTGTTGTTTGTTAACCTCTTGTTTTTATTTTATTGGATATATAAATTTAAAAGACACTTTTGGCCTACTTTGATAGTCATCCTGCTAGGTTATAGCCACATAAACACTTTTATAAAAGTTAAAAGCAACTCTATAGAGAAACCATCCTTATATAGTCTAACAAGTTTTAATGTAAGACTATTTAATGTGTACAATTGGATTGATCAGGAAGGGATTAAAGAAGAAATAATATCTTATTTAAATCAATCTAGCTCGAGTATAATTTGTATACAAGAATTTTATGCACCAAACTCACTTCCTTCAATTCAATATCCTTATAGCCATATTGGTCTTCAGAAAAAAAGAAGTCAATGGAGAATGGCAACTTATTCAAAATATCCTATAATTAAGAAAGGGACTGTTAGTATTTCTGGTGAAAACATAAATAATGTTTGTATTTTTTCAGATATCGTAATTCTAGAAGATACTGTTAGAGTTTATAATATTCATCTTGCATCTAATACCTTTGACAATAAAGACTATCAATTTATTGAAAAACCAACCGTTGAGGGAGCTGAAAACATTTTTAATAGATTAAAAAAATCTTTTATTGCTAGAGCAACAGAAGTAAGCTCTATTAAAAATCATATAAAAAAATCCCCATTCCCTGTTATTGTCTGTGGGGACTTCAATGATACCCCGCTATCTTACGCATACCATCAATTATCACAAGGACTAGACGATGCATTTGTAAAAACAGGATTAGGATTTGGAAAAACATATAATGGTAAATTTCCTGCTCTAAGGATAGACTATATTTTAATGAGCCCTAATTTTAAAATCAACAACTTTGAAACCACTAAAGTTGAATTGTCCGATCATTATCCTATCACGGTTTATTTTGATTAGAATTTTTGTCTACAAACTTTAAGTTAAGCATATTCATTGCATTACCTTGAAAACCCGTCACATCTTTATTTACAAAACGCAAAACTCTATCGTAATAAAGTGGAACAATAGCGGCCTGATCTATAATTATCTGGTCCATTTTATTGTATAATTTACGCCTATTGTCTACTGAATTTTCAGACAACGATCTTTCGTATAATTTATCATACTCTTGATCAGTAAAATGGGTATAATTAGGTCCATTAGGGCTGTGATTTTTACTATAAAAAAGTGCTAAATAATTTTCACCATCTCCATAATCTGCAATCCATGAACCTCTAAAGAAATCTAATTTAGAAGTAGCGACCATTTGCCTGTGTGTAGATGGAGGATTAATTGAAATCTCAACATTTAATCCTATTTGTGACAATTGATTTTGAATAAACTCACAGATATCAAGATAAGAACTAGTCGTATTTAAAACTATCTTATGGTCTTTTTCTAGGTTACAGTCCGCAACTAATTGCCTAGCAAGTTCAGGCTTAAAAGTATACGCTTGTAAAGACTCAGAAAATGAAGGCAATCCTTGAGGAATAAATCCTTGATTTGCTGGCTTCCCAATATTATTTCTAAGAAAACGCATCATTTTTTTTCTATCAAAACCATAATTAATTGCTTTTCTGATCTTAATTTGACTTGTTAATGAAACATTATTAGAATCCATTAGAAATCCTAAATATTCTGTATTTAAATATGGTAATGAGTAAAATTGTATTTTACCATTATATTTTTTCTGAAGATTTCCATTTTTATCTAAAACTTCATCTTTATACGAAGCATCTATTCCTGAAATAAAATCTAAATTTCCTTTTAGGAATTCTAAGAAAGCCGTTTGTTTATCTCTAATAAAAGTTATAGAAACAGCATCTAATTTGGGAAGGTCTTTTTCAAAATATTCAGTGTTTTTTCTAAAAACTAGTTTTACATTTTGTTTCCAATATTGAAAATGAAACGGACCTGTTCCAACTGGGTTTTCATTTAATAAATTAGCCTCCACAATTTCACTAGGAACAACGGAACAGTATGGCATTGATAATAAGCCTAAAAATGGCGGAAATGGTTTATGTAAATCAATAATAAAAATACTATCATTTAAAGCTTCAAATGATTTTACATTTGACATCACCCATGCTCCTGGAGATGCAACCTTCGAATCTATTAATCTAGCAAGACTATATTCAAAATCAAAAGCAGTTACTTTTCTTTGAGCCTTGTTAGTGAACAATTCACTTTTGTGAAAAAAAACATCGTTTCTTAAATTAAATACATATCTCAAACCATTACTATCAATTTCCCAACTTTTAGCAATTGAAGCTTTTATATCTAAACTATCGTCTAATTGAACTAGTCCGTTATATAACTGACTACAAGCCCAAATACTAGCCTGATCTTTAGCAAAAGCAGGA
>JBELHW010000030.1:0-19457 GCA_042091225.1 Cryomorphaceae bacterium
ATGATGGTGCTGCAACTATGGACTGGATGGAGCAAGAGCAAGAAAGAGGTATAACGATTACGTCCGCTGCAACTACTTTAAATTGGAATTACAGAGAGCAAGATTATCACGTAAACATAATTGACACTCCTGGTCACGTTGACTTTACTGTTGAGGTTAATAGATCGCTTCGTGTTTTAGATGGTTTAGTTTTCTTGTTTAGTGCTGTTGATGGTGTTGAGCCACAATCAGAAACAAATTGGAGACTTGCTGATAACTATAATGTACCAAGAATAGGATTTGTTAACAAGATGGACCGTCAAGGTTCTGATTTCTTAAATGTATGTAAACAAGTTAAAGAAATGCTTGGATCTCATGCATTACCCTTACAAATTCCTATCGGTAATGAGGAGAATTTTAAAGGAGTAGTTGATTTAATTAACTTCAAAGGTATTGTTTGGAATGAGGAGGACATGGGTATGACTTTCGAAGTAATTGAAATTCCAGAAGATGTTATTGATGAAGCAAGAGATTACAGAGGGAAATTATTGGAAGCAGTAGCTGAATTTGATGATACTCTACTAGAAAAATACTTTGAAGATGAAAATTCTTTAACAGAAAGAGAAATACTTCTTGCACTTAGACAAGCTACCATAGCGGGTAAAGTTATACCTATGATGTGTGGTTCTGCATTTAAAAATAAAGGCGTCCAGGCTATGTTAGATATGGTAATGGAAATTTTGCCATCTCCAATCGATACAGAAGCTATTGTAGGTACTAATCCAAGAACTGAAGAGGAAGAAAGTAGAAAACCTTCTGTAGATGATCCTTTTGCTGCTTTGGCATTCAAAATAGCAACTGACCCCTATGTAGGAAGATTATGTTTTACTAGAGCCTATTCTGGAGTTTTAGATTCTGGTTCGTACGTACACAATTCAAGAACTGGAAAAAAAGAAAGAATTTCTAGAATTTTTCAGATGCATGCAAACAAGCAAAACCAGATTACTGAATTACAAGCTGGTGATATAGCTGCTCTTGCAGGATTTAAAGATATTAGAACTGGAGATACTTTGTGTGCTGAGAAGTCACCTATTGTTTTAGAGTCTATGGACTTTCCTGATCCTGTGATTGGTATTGCAATTGAGCCTAAAACTCAAAAAGATATGGATAAATTAGGAGTTGCACTTGGTAAATTAGCTGAGGAAGATCCTACATTTACTGTTAAAACAGATGAAGATTCAGGACAGACAATTATCTCTGGAATGGGAGAACTTCACTTAGATATCATTACCGATCGTCTTAAAAGAGAGTTTGGTGTTGAATGTAATCAGGGTGCTCCAAGAGTTTCATATAAAGAAACAATTAAGAATACTATAACATCAAGAGAGACTTACAAAAAGCAATCTGGTGGTAGAGGTAAATTTGCTGACATGCAATTTGAGATCTCTCCAATTGATGAGGATTTTGAGGGAGATGGATTACAGTTTGTTGATCAAATTAAAGGTGGATCAATTCCAAAAGAATTTATTCCTTCTATTAAGAAAGGTTTTGAGCAAGCTATGAGTAATGGTGTTTTAGCTGGTTATACAGTTGATTCATTAAAAGTTCGACTTTTTGATGGTTCATTCCACGACGTCGATTCTGATGCTCTATCATTTGAAATCTGTGCTAAATTAGCATTTAAAAATTCTTGTAAACAAGCTAGTCCAGTATTACTTGAACCTATAATGAAAGTTGAGGTTGTAACGCCAGAACAAAATATGGGTGATGTTGTTGCCGATCTTAATAGAAGAAGAGGTATTATGCAGGGTATGGATTCTAGAAATGGAGCTGAAGTTGTTAAAGCTAACGTGCCACTTTCTGAAATGTTTGGTTATGTAACTACTCTAAGAACAATTACATCGGGTAGAGCTACTTCTACAATGGAATTTTCACATTATGCTGAGTGCCCAAATAATATTGCTGATGATGTAATTGCTGAAGCTAACGGAACAAAAAAATAAGAAAGAATTCATAAAATTATGAGTCAAAAAATTAGAATAAAATTACAATCTTATGATCACAACTTAGTAGATAAGTCTGCTGAAAAGATCGTAAAAACAGTTAAGTCTGCTGGTGCAGTTGTAAGTGGACCTATTCCACTACCAACACATAAAAGAATTTATACTGTCTTACGTTCTCCTCACGTAAACAAAAAATCTAGAGAGCAATTTCAGTTGTGTGCTCACAAGAGATTAATGGATATTTACTCTACTTCTTCTAACACCATCGATGCTTTGATGAAGTTAGAATTACCGAGTGGAGTTGATGTAGAAATCAAAGTTTGATAATTTAATTATATAAAATTAAACAATGTCAGGAATAATTGGAAAAAAAGTTGGTATGACCAGCATCTTCGACGTAAATGGGAAAAACATCCCATGTACTGTTATTGAAGCTGGACCATGCGTAGTTACTCAGGTTAAAACTTCTGAGACGGATGGTTATAATGCCCTACAGTTAGGTTTTGGAGATCAGAAAGAACATAGAATGAATAAACCTCAAATGGGTCATTTCAAAAAATCTGGTTCTACTCCTAAAAAGAAGATAGTTGAGTTTAGAGATTTTGAAGGTGAGCATGCTCTCGGTTCTTCAATTTCTGTTGATATATTCGAAGAAGGAGAATATGTTGATGTTTCTGGTACTTCTAAAGGTAAAGGTTTTCAGGGTGTAGTAAAACGCCACAACTTTAGAGGTGTTGGTGATGCTACTCACGGTCAGCATAATCGCTTAAGAGCTCCTGGTTCTATTGGTGCTGCATCTTACCCTGCTCGTGTATTTAAAGGTATGCGAATGGCCGGCCAAATGGGAAATGAAAAAGTTAAGGTAACAAACCTTCAGGTGATGAAAATTTTCACTGAGAAAAATATATTAGTAGTTAAAGGAGCAGTTCCTGGAGCTAAAAATTCATATGTAATTGTTGAGAAATAATGGAATTAGCAGTTTACAGTATAGACGGTAAAAAAACAAGCAAGAAAATTAAGCTTGAAAAATCAATTTTTGGTGCAGAGCCTAATAATCATGCTATTTACTTAGACGTAAAGCAATATCTTGCAAATCAAAGACAAGGTACGCACAAGTCTAAAGAACGTGGCGAGATCACCGGTAGTACTAGAAAAATTAAAAAACAAAAAGGAACAGGTACAGCTCGTGCTGGTTCAATTAAAAACCCTTTATTTAGAAGTGGTGGTAGAGTTTTCGGACCTAAACCAAAAGACTATGGTTTTAAATTGAATAAAAAAGTTAAGCGTTTAGCAAGACAATCAGCTTTGTCTATTATGGCTAAAAGCAAGAATATAACTGTTCTTGAAGATTTTTCGTTTGATTCACCTAAAACTAAACAGTATTTAGATATACTAAACAGTTTTGAGTTAAATGGAAAGAAAACGTTATTAATTCTTAACGAACCAAATCAGAACATTTACTTATCTGCAAGAAATATTCAGAGAACCAATGTTACCACTGCTGCTAATTTGAATACATATCAAATTATGAATGCCGGTAATATTTTGATGTTAGAAAGTTCTATTAAGGGAGTTGAAAATTCATTAAGCTAAAAGAAATGAGTATTTTAATAAAACCAATTATCACTGAAAAAATGACTGCTCAAAGCGAAAAATTTAATCGTTTTGGTTTTGTTGTTGATCGCAATGCTAACAAGATACAAATTAAAGCTGCTGTTGAAGAAGCTTATGGAGTTAGTGTTGATTCAGTTAGAACCATGATTTACGCTGGTAAAACTAAAAGTAGATTTACTAAAGCTGGTGTTATAAGTGGAAGAACTAATCACATAAAAAAGGCAATTGTTCAACTTTCTGAAGGCGATACGATTGATTTTTATAGTAATATATAATAACGATGGGAGTTAGAAAATTAAAACCAACGACCCCTGGTCAAAGATTCATGGTCCTAAACGACTTTGATGCTTTAACTACAGGAAATAACCCTGAGAAATCTTTAATTCTAAAGAAATCTAAATCGGGTGGAAGAAATAATACTGGTAAAATGACAATGCGTCATACTGGTGGTGGTCACAAAAGAAGATATAGAGTTATTGACTTCAAAAGAGATAAGTTTAATATCCCTGCTGTAGTTAAGACTATTGAATACGATCCGAACAGAACAGCATTTATTGCACTATTAAATTACGCTGACGGAGAGAAAAGATATATGATTGCTCCAAACGGTCTTAAAGAAGGTCAAACAGTCCTTTCTGGCAAAGATATTGCTCCAGAAGTTGGTAATACTCTGTTTCTTTCTGAGATTCCTTTAGGCGCAACTATTCATAATATTGAATTAAGACCTAGTCAGGGAGGTGTATTAGTGCGAAGCGCTGGGGCATACGCTCAATTAATGGCTAAAGATGGTAAATATGCAATTGTAAAGTTAGCTTCTGGTGAAGTTAGAATGATTTTACAAACTTGCTTAGCAACTATTGGATCAGTATCTAATTCAGAACATAGTTTACAAAACTCGGGTAAAGCTGGTCGTAGCCGATGGTTGGGTAGAAGACCAAGAACAAGACCTGTTGCAATGAACCCAGTTGATCATCCTATGGGTGGTGGTGAAGGTAGAGCTTCAGGAGGACATCCTAGATCGAGAAATGGTATTCCTGCAAAAGGTTATAAAACTCGTGCTAAAAAGAATAAGTCTAATATTTATATTGTCGAAAGACGTAAAAAGTAATTAAAAATGGCTAGATCACTTAAAAAAGGACCATACATACATTACAAGCTTCAAAGAAAAGTTGAAGTAAATATTACTTCTGGTAAAAGTGATGTAATTAAAACTTGGTCAAGAGCTTCAATGATTTCACCTGAATTTGTAGGGCAAACAATTGCAGTTCATAATGGTAGACAATTTGTACCTGTTTTTGTTACAGAAAACATGGTAGGTCATAAGTTAGGTGAGTTTTCACCTACAAGAACCTACAGAGGTCATGGTGGAAATAAAAAGAAATAGATAAATATTTTATCAAATGGGAGTTAGAAAAAGAAATAAAGCTGAATTATTAAAAGAATCTCGCAAGAGTCTTGCTTTTGCAAAACTTAATAATTGTCCTACATCTCCAAGAAAAATGAGATTAGTTGCTGATATCATTAGAGGATTGGATGTAGACAAAGCATTAAACATTTTAAAGTTCAATCCAAAAGAAGCTTCTAATCGTTTAGAAAAGTTACTATTATCTGCCCTTTCTAATTGGGAGAGCAAAAATGAAGGATCAAGAATAGAAGATAATAATCTTTTTGTTCAAGAAATAACTGTTGATAGCGGTAGAATGCTCAAAAGAGTTCAGCCTGCACCTCAGGGTAGAGCACACAGAATAAGAAAAAGATCCAATCACGTAACAATTGTTTTGGGTAGTAGAAAAGAAGAAAAAGTAATAGCATAATGGGACAAAAAACAAATCCAATAGGTAATAGATTAGGATACATCAAAGGATGGGATTCTAACTGGTATGGTGGAAGAAATTATGGCGATAAAATTGCTGAAGACAGCAAAATACGTCAATATATAGGAGTTCGTTTATCAAATGCAAGTATCGCAAAAGTAGTTATCGAGCGTACACTTAAAATGGTAACAATTACAATTCATACTGCTCGTCCAGGAATTATTATTGGTAAAGGCGGTCAAGAAGTTGATAAACTTCGTGAGGAATTAAAAAAGATAACTAAAAAAGATGTTCAGATTAACATTTTTGAAGTTAAACGCCCCGAGTTAGATGCTAGACTAGTTGCTGCTAGTATTGCAAGACAGATAGAGGGAAGAATTTCTTTTAGAAGAGCAATCAAAATGGCAATTGCTGGTACTATGAGAATGGGAGCTGAAGGAATCAAAGTAAAAATTTCTGGTCGTTTAAATGGTGCGGAAATGGCAAGATCTGAAATGTTTAAAGATGGTAGAACTCCATTACATACTTTTAGAGCTGATATTGATTACGCTCTTGAAGAAGCTCATACAACTTATGGCCGAATTGGAATAAAGGTATGGATTTGTAAAGGAGAAGTATATGGAGTACGTGATCTATCTCCTAATGTAGGTCAAACTAAAAAAGCTGGAGGATCTAATTCGAACTCTGGTAAATTTAAGAGAAGAAGAAAATAATTTAAGATAAAAGGGTTAACGATATGTTACAGCCAAAGAAGACAAAGTTTAGAAAGATGCAAAAGGGCAAAATGAAAGGTTTTGCTCAAAGAGGAAGTCAGTTGGCTTTTGGTTCTTTCGGAATAAAAGCATTAGAAGAAACATGGATTACAGCTCGTCAAATTGAAGCAGCTCGTATTGCAGTTACAAGATACATGAAGCGTCAGGGACAAGTGTGGATTCGTATTTTTCCAGACAAACCAATTACCAAAAAACCTGCTGAAGTAAGAATGGGTAAAGGTAAAGGTGCTCCAGAATATTGGGCAGCAGTTGTTCGTCCTGGAAGGATGTTGTTTGAATGTGATGGTGTTTCTAGAGAAGTTGCACAAGAAGCATTACGTCTAGCGTCTCAAAAATTACCAATTAAAACAAAGTTTGTAGTTAGAAGAGACTACATTGATGCTTAATATATTTGAAAATGAAACAGTCTGTTATTAGAGAAATGGCTACAAACGAGTTAGAAGATCTTTTAGATCAAGAACAAGCTCGTATAGAAAAAATGAAAGTTAATCACATGGTTTCTCCTCTGGAAAACCCTAAACAATTAACTTTTGCAAGAAAAACAATTGCTCGTATTCAAACCGAATTACGATCTAGAGAATTAAATGAAGCAATTTAGGAGATATGAGAAACCTAAGAAAAGAAAGAATAGGAACAGTTACTAGCAATAAAATGGAGAAATCTATTGTAATTTCTGTAACTCGTAAGGAGAAACATCCACTTTACGGTAAGTTCGTTAAGAAAACAAGTAAATTTGTCGCTCACGATGAAAAAAATGAGTGCAATGCTGGTGATACCGTGCGAATTATGGAAACTAGACCGCTAAGTAAAAACAAGTGTTGGAGATTAGTTGAAATTTTAGAAAGAGCTAAGTAAAATGATACAACAAGAAAGTAGATTAAAAGTTGCCGATAATTCTGGTGCCAAAGAAGTTCTTTGCATTAAAGTTTTAGGAGGTTCTAAAAGAAGATATGCTTCGATCGGCGATACAATTGTTATTACTGTTAAGGATGCAATTCCTTCTGGAAATATTAAAAAAGGTACAGTTGCAAAAGCTGTAGTTGTCAGAACTAAAAAAGAGATTCGTCGTCCAGATGGTTCATATATAAGATTTGACGATAACGCTTGTGTTCTTTTGAACCCGACTGGAGAAATGAGAGGTACTCGTATATTTGGCCCAGTTTCAAGAGAACTAAGAGACAAACAATACATGAAAATAGTTTCATTAGCACCTGAAGTACTTTAAAATAAAAAAAATCATGTCTAAGTTACACATCAAAAAAGGGGATACTGTTAAAGTTCTTTCAGGAAACTCGAAAGGCCAAGAAGGTAAAGTAATCGAAGTTCTGATTGCTAAATCTCGCGCCATTGTAGAAGGAGTAAATATGGTATCCAAGCATTCGAAGCCCAATGCTGCGAATCCTCAAGGAGGAATCGTGAAAATGGAGGCTTCTATTCATATTTCTAATATTATGGTTGTTGATCCTAAATCAGGTAAGGCAAGTAGAATTGGTAGAAAAATAGATGAAAAAACAGATAAATTAGTAAGATACTCTAAAAAATCAGGGGAAATAATAAAATAATGTACACACCTAGGTTAAAAAATAAATACAAAGACGAGATTGTTGAAGGCTTAAAATCTGAGTTTTCATACAAGTCTATTATGCAAGTTCCTAAATTGGAAAAAATATGTATCAATCAAGGATTAGGTGCAGCAGTTGCAGACAAAAAAATGGTAGATCAAGCTTGTCAGGAAATCACAATGATTACTGGACAAAAAGCTGTTCCAACAAAATCTAAAAAGGATATTTCCAATTTCAAGTTAAGAAAAGGTATGCCTATTGGTGCCCGTGTTACCTTGAGAGGTGATGTTATGTATGAATTTTTAGAAAGATTCATTACCTCTTCATTACCAAGAGTAAGAGATTTTAGAGGTATTAGTGCTACTGGCTTCGATGGAAGAGGAAACTATAACATGGGTATAAAAGAACAAATTATATTTCCAGAGATTAATATTGATAAGGTAAATAAAATTACTGGTATGGATATTACTTTTGTTACCTCTGCTAATTCTGATGATGAGGCTAAAAGTTTATTAACAAAATTTGGTTTACCTTTTAAAAAGTAAGATATGGCAAAAGAATCAATGAAGGCTCGAGAAGTCAAAAGACAAAAAATAGTTGCTAAATATGCTGATAAACGTGCTGCGCTAAAAGCAGCCGGTGATTATGAAGCTTTACAAAAGTTGCCAAAAGATGCATCTCCTGTAAGACTACATAACAGATGCAAGTTAACTGGTCGTCCAAAAGGGTATATGAGACAATTTGGAATCTCTAGGGTAACTTTCAGAGAAATGGCTAACAATGGTCTTATCCCTGGAGTAAAAAAAGCAAGCTGGTAATTAGAATTAAAGAAATATTATGAACACAGATCCAATAGCAGACTATTTAACGCGCATTCGTAATGCAGCAAAAGCAGGTCATAAAGTAGTTGAAATACCTGCTTCAAATACAAAAAAAGAAATGACTAAAATCCTCATGGAAAAAGGTTATATCTTAAATTATAAATTTGAAGATGATAATAAGCAAGGTATTATTAAAATTGCTTTAAAGTATAACGGATTAGTACCTGCTTTTAAAACTATTGATCGAATCAGTAAACCTGGTTTGCGTAAATATGCTAACAAAGAAACTATGCCAAGAGTATTGAACGGTTTAGGTATTGCTATTTTATCAACTTCAAAAGGAGTCATGACTGATAAAGAAGCAAGGAAACTTAATGTTGGTGGCGAAATTTTATGTCACGTATATTAATTAAAAATAAATTAGAATAATAATGTCTAGAATAGGTAAAAATCCAGTAATTGTCCCTCAAGGTGTAGATGTAAATTTAGGCGATGATAATGTTGTCACAATTAAAGGACCAAAGGGTGAGCTAGTAAAATCTTTTTCTTCAGAAATGATAATCAAGTTTGAAGATAATAATTTGTTAGTTGATCGTCCTTCTGAAAGTAAAGAACACAAATCGCTTCATGGTTTAATAAGATCATTATTAAATAATATGGTAATTGGTGTTACTCAAGGTTTCAAAAAAGAATTAGAGTTAGTCGGTGTTGGTTATAGAGCATCTAACACAGGACAAAAATTAGAATTAGCTTTAGGTTTTTCTCATAACGTTGTTTTTCAGATTCCTGCAGAGGTTAAGTTGGAAACTGTTTCCGAAAAAGGTAAAAACCCTATTGTTATTCTAACATCAAGCGATAATCAATTATTAGGAGCAGTTGCTGCTAAAATACGTTCACTCAGAAAACCAGAACCATATAAAGGTAAAGGTATTAAATTTGTAGGTGAAGAATTAAGAAGAAAAGCAGGTAAAACATCCGCTAGTTAATAAAGAATAATTTTATCATTATATAAAATGGCATTTTCTAAAGAATCAAGAAGGAATAAAATAAGAACTAGAATTAGAGCATCTATTTCTGGTACTGCTACAAAGCCTAGGTTGGCTGTGTTCAGAAGTAATAAAGATATTTATGTTCAGTTAATCGATGATCTTTCAAGCAACACGTTGGTTGCAGCGTCATCTAAAGAATTGACGGGATCAAAAATTGAACAGGCAAACTCTGTTGGTAAGTTAATAGCAGAAAAAGCTATTTCTACTGGTATTACAGAAATTGTTTTTGATAGAGGTGGATATCTTTATCATGGTAGAGTGAAGGCATTAGCAGAAGGAGCTAGAGAGTCAGGTTTAAAATTCTAAGTATAAAATATGTCAGATAAAAGAGTAAAAGCAAGTGATATTGAATTAGTAGACAAACTTGTCGGAATTCAACGTGTAACTAAAGTAACAAAAGGTGGTAGAACATTTAGTTTTTCTGCTATTGTAGTTGTTGGTGATGGAAATGGTATAGTAGGTCATGGTTTAGGAAAATCACAAGAAGTTACAAGCGCAATTAGTAAAGCAATTGATGCAGCTAAGAAAAACTTAGTTAAAATACCTGTAAATAAAGGAACTATTCCCCATGAACAATCTGCAAAGTTTTCAGGCTCTCAAGTTTTAATTAAACCTGCTTCAAATGGTACAGGTGTTAAGGCTGGAGGAGCAATGCGTGCAGTACTAGAGAGTGCAGGTGTTACTGATGTATTGGCTAAGTCGAAAGGATCATCAAATCCACACAACCTTGTAAAAGCAACGGTAAAAGCTCTAACAGAACTAAGAGATGCAAGAGCAGTTGCAAACCAGAGAGGTGTGAATTTAGAAACAGTATATAACGGTTAATATTTATTTTGATGACTAAAATTAGAATTAAGCAAGTTAAAAGTAAAATAGGTAGACCAGAGTCTCAGAAGAGAACTATGGATGCCCTAGGATTTAGAAAAATGAATCATGTCATAGAGCATGAAGCTACTCCTCAAATTTTAGGAATGGTGAAAAAAGTAAAACATCTTCTTCAAGTAGAAGAAATTAAATAAGAACATTAGATATTTAAACAAATGGATTTAAATAATTTAACACCAGCTGAGGGATCAGTTAAAAAAAGTAAAAGAATTGCTCGTGGTGAGGGATCTAAAAGAGGTGGTACTTCTACAAGAGGGCACAAGGGAGCAAAATCTAGATCAGGTTACTCTAGAAAAATTGGTTTTGAAGGTGGTCAGATGCCACTTCAAAGACGTGTGCCTAAATTTGGATTTACAAACCCTAACAGAAAAGAATACAGAGGCGTAAATTTGCACACTCTTCAATCTTTAGTTGATAACAAGAAAATTAAAGATACTGTTGATTTTGATGCGTTAATTAAAAATGGATTAGCACATAAAAATGATTTGGTTAAAATTTTAGGAAGAGGTGAACTAACAGCTAAATTGAATGTAACTATACACGGTTTTTCTGCAAGTGCTAAGGCTTCAATTGAAGCGGCTGGCGGTACTGCTAACACATTGTAATATTTTATGAATAATTTTCTTACTACATTAACAAATATTTGGAAAATCGAAGATCTCAGGAATCGTATTCTTGTTACTATTGGTTTTATTCTTATTTATCGTCTTGGTTCTTTTGTTGTGCTTCCAGGGGTTGACATCAATGCGTTATCTGATCTTCAAAGCCAAACAGACTCAGGATTACTCGGACTATTAAATACTTTTACAGGTGGTGCTTTTGCTAAAGCTTCTATATTTGCATTAGGAATAATGCCTTATATTTCTGCTTCTATTGTAATTCAATTATTAGGAATTGCAGTCCCTTATTTTCAAAAACTACAAAGAGATGGTGAAAGTGGAAGAAGAAAAATCAATAACATTACAAGATACCTTACGATTCTAATTACTGCTGGTCAAGCACCAGGATATATCGCTAATCTACCAGCTGGTGCATTAGGAGCTGATTTCTATTACATTCCTTCCATTATATTGCTAATTACCGGAACAATGTTTGTTATGTGGTTAGGTGAAAAAATAACTGATAGAGGTATTGGAAATGGTATTTCATTAATTATCATGATTGGTATTATTGCTGCTCTTCCAAACGCTTTAGGTTTAGAATTTAGATCTGCTCTTGCAAATAATGCAGGTGGTTTAGTTTTCTTCTTAATAGAAATTATTGCATTATTATTTGTAATACTTGTATGTATTTTACTAGTGCAGGGTACAAGAAGAATTCCAGTAAATTTTGCTAAAAGAGTAGTCGGCAACAAACAATATGGAGGAGTAAGACAATATATTCCTTTAAAAGTAAATGCATCTGGTGTTATGCCAATTATATTTGCTCAAGCAATTATGTTTGTTCCAATTACTTTAGTTGGATTCTCAACATCTGATAGAGTACAAGGTTTCGTATCAACGTTTACTGATTTTTCAGGCTTTTGGTACAATCTAGTTTTCTTTTTAATGATTGTAATATTTACTTATTTCTACACTGCAATTACTGTAAATCCAAAACAGATGGCAGATGATATGAAAAAGAATGGTGGTTTTATTCCAGGGGTTAAACCAGGAAAAAGAACTGCAGAATTTTTAGATGATGCTATGTCAAAGATAACTTTGCCTGGTTCATTATTTTTAGCATTAGTAGCTATTCTTCCTGCTTTTGCTATGTTGTTTAATGTTAGTCAAGGTTTTGCTCAATTTTATGGTGGAACTTCTTTACTAATTATGGTTGGGGTTGTGCTAGACACACTTCAGCAGATTGAGAGTCACTTATTAATGCGTCATTATGATGGATTAACAAGTACTGGAAGAATAAAAGGAAAGTCATCAGGGATGATGGGTTAATTTGACTTTTTATGATTTTTATAAAAACTGATCAAGAAGTCGAATTAATAAGAAAAAGTTCTTTACTTGTTGCAAAGGCACATGCCGAAGTCGCTAAAATGATTCAGCCTGGAGTTACAACTCTCCAGCTTGACAAAAGAGCGGAAGAGTTCATTCGTGACAATGGAGGTATACCTGCTTTTAAAGGATATAATGGATTTCCTAATACACTTTGTGTATCACCGAACGATCAAGTCGTTCATGGAATTCCAAATAACATTGCTTTAGAAGACGGTTTTATTTTATCTGTTGATTGTGGAGTTCTGATGAATGGTTTTTATGGTGATTCGGCCTACACTTACTCCGTTGGAGAAATTGATGAAGATTCTAAAAGATTATTACAAATAACAAAAGAATCTTTATACAAAGGAATAGAACAAGCGGTTGAGGGAAATAGAGTAGGTGATATAAGTTTTGCTGTGCAACAACATGCCGAATCAAATGGTTATGGGGTTGTTCGAGAACTAGTTGGTCATGGTGTAGGAGAAAGCTTACACGAAAGTCCAGAAGTGCCAAATTATGGAAAGCGTGGAAACGGTCCTAAGTTGAAAGATGGTATGGTTATAGCTATTGAGCCTATGATTAATATGGGAGAAAGAAGGATTAAACAACACAACGATGGATGGACTATTACCACATTAGATAATAAGCCATCAGCTCATTTTGAGCACACGATTGCAATAAGAAAAGGTAAAGCTGATATTTTATCAAGCTTTGAGGATATAGAAAAAGTATTGAATAATAAATAATAAATGGCCAAACAGGCACACATAGAACAAGATGGTACCATAACCCAAGCTCTTTCGAACGCAATGTTTAGAGTAGAGTTAGAGAATGGTCATATTATAACGGCTCATATTTCAGGAAAAATGAGAAAATTTTATATTAAATTATTACCTGGAGATAAAGTCAAGTTAGAAATGTCACCATACGATTTAACAAAAGGCAGAATCACATATAGATACTAATAAAATGAAAATTAGAGCATCATTAAAAAAGAGAAGTGACGATTGTAAAATCGTTAGAAGAAAAGGAAGATTATACGTAATCAATAAAAAGAATCCTAAGTTTAAACAACGTCAAGGTTAATAAATAATTATATGGCTAGAATTGCAGGTATAGACTTACCTAAAAACAAAAGAGGAGTAATTGGTTTAACATACATTTTTGGTATAGGCCCAACAATTGCTAAAAATATTTTGGATAAAGCTGGTGTAGATTACAGCATTAAAGTTCAAGATTGGAATGACGATCAACTATCGAGTATACGTGAAATTATCGGTGACGATATAACTGTAGAAGGTGAGTTGAGATCTGAAGTTCAACTTAATATCAAACGATTAATGGATATTGGTTGTAATAGAGGTATTCGTCATCGTTCAGGCTTACCTTTAAGAGGCCAAAGAACAAAAAATAACTCAAGAACAAGAAAGGGTAAACGTAAAACAGTTGCTAACAAAAAGAAAGCCACTAAATAAATATTAACCAACTATGGCTAAATCAAATCAAAAAAAAGAGAAATGTTAAAGTTGAAGCAATAGGTCAAGCTCATATACAAGCTACCTTCAACAACATTATTATTTCATTAACCAACAATCAAGGTCAAGTAATTTCTTGGTCATCTGCTGGTAAAATGGGATTTAGAGGATCTAAGAAAAACACTCCTTATGCTGCTCAGACTGCTGCTGAAGATTGTGCTACAAAAGCACATGAAGCAGGATTGCGTAAGGTCAAAGTTTATGTTAAGGGTCCTGGTTCGGGTAGAGAATCTGCAATCAGAACATTACACAATAACGGAATTGTTGTAACTGAAATTATTGATGTTACTCCAATGCCTCATAACGGATGTCGTCCTCCAAAGAGACGTAGAGTTTGATTCATTTTAAATAAAGAAAAATTAGATAAATGGCAAGATATAGAGGTCCGCAATCAAAAATTGCACGTAGATTTAACGAACCAATTTTTGGCCCAGATAAGGCTTTAGAGAGAAAAAGCTACGGTCCTGGTCAGCATGGTAACAACCGAAGAAATAAAAAATCGGAATATGCTGGTCAGTTAGCTGAAAAGCAAAAAGCAAAATATACTTATGGAATATTAGAAAAACAATTTTCTAATTTATTCCAAGAAGCATCTAGACGTAAGGGTATTACAGGTGAGATATTACTTCAACTTTGTGAAGCAAGGTTAGATAATATTATCTACCGTTTAGGTATTGCTCCTACACGAAGAGCTGCAAGACAGTTAGTAACCCATAGACACATTACAGTTAATGGTAAGGTATTAAATATTCCTTCTTATTCTGTGAGTCTGAGCGATACTATTGCTGTTCGTGAAAAGTCAAAATCCTTAGAAGTAATTTCTAGTTCTCTTTCTAATACTTCTGAGAGATGCGAATATGTTCAATGGAACCCTGATATTATGTCAGGTAAACTTGCTGCAATTCCACAAAGAGAACAAATTTCAGAGAATATTAAAGAACAACTTATTGTTGAACTTTATTCTAAATAATAATTTAAATTATATCCATTAATTATGGCAATTTTAGATTTTCAAAGACCAGACAAAGTTTATATGATCGAATCAACTGATTCTGTTGGAAACTTTGAGTTCCGTCCCCTAGAACCAGGATACGGACTAACAATTGGTAACGCTTTAAGAAGAGTGCTTATTTCTTCTCTCGAAGGATTTGCAATTACTTCTATCAAAATAGAAGGCGTTGACCACGAATTTTCAACTATCAAAGGTGTTGTTGAAGACGTAGCTGAGATGATTTTAAATCTTAAGCAAGTACGACTAAAACAACAAATTGAAGATGAACATTCTGAAAAAGTAACTGTAAAAGTTGGTGGTAAAAAGCAATTTACAGCTGGAGATATAGGTAAGAATTTATCAAGCTTTCAAATACTAAATCCTGATTTAGTTATTTGTAATATGGATACTTCTGTAAACCTAGAACTAGAGCTAATTATTGATAAAGGTAGGGGGTATGTTCCTTCTGAAGAAAACAAAAAGTCTTCTTCATCAATCGGTACGATTGCAATTGATTCCATTTTTACTCCTATTAGAAATGTAAAGTTTAGTGTAGAAAATTTCCGTGTAGAACAAAAAACTGACTATGAAAAGTTAGTCTTTGAAATTCAAACTGACGGATCTATCCACCCTAAGGATGCTCTAACAGAAGCAGCTAAAATTTTAATTCAGCACTTTATGCTATTTGCTGATGAAAACGTTTCTTTCGAAAAAACCGAAACAGATGCATCAAATGAGTTCGACGAGGACACACTACACATGCGTCAGCTATTAAAAACGAAGTTAACTGATATGGAACTTTCAGTAAGAGCATTAAACTGTCTTAAAACTGCAGAAGTAGAAACATTAGGAGAGCTAGTTTCTTTTAACAAAAGTGATTTATTAAAATTTAGAAATTTTGGTAAAAAATCATTAACTGAATTAGAAGAAATGGTATTAATAAAAGGCCTTTCTTTTGGTATGGATGTGGCCAAATTTAATTTAGATAAGGAATAGAAAATGAGACACGGAAAGAAATTCAATCATCTAGGAAGAAAAACAGCTCATCGTAAAGCTATGCTTTCTAATATGGCTTGTTCTTTAATCGAACATAAAAGAATTAAAACGACAGTTGCTAAAGCAAAAGCTTTAAGAAAGTATATTGAACCTTTAATTACTAAATCTAAAGATGACACTACTCATTCAAGAAGAGTTGTATTTAGTTATTTAAGTCAGAAAAATTCTATTACTGAGCTTTTTGGAAATATCGCTTCAAAAGTTGCTAATAGAGATGGAGGTTACACAAGAATACTTCGTACTCACAATCGACTTGGTGATAATGCAGAAATGTGTATTATCGAGTTAGTTGATTACAACGAAGCTTATGGCAATGTTGAAAAGCCTAAGAAAACTAAAAAGTCAACTAGAAGATCTTCTGGAACTAAAGTATCAAAACCAGTTTCTGAAGAAAAACCAGCTATTGAAGAAGCTCAAATTGTTGAAGCTGAAACGCCTTCTGATAAAGTTGCAAAAGATGCGATATCGGATGCTAACGATGATGGTCAAAATAAAGCTAGTGAAGACGGAAAATAATTCTTTAAATTTTTAATATATAGTTAAAGGATAAAACGTTTTCGTTTTATCCTTTTTTTTTATTTTTGCAAATAATGAAGATGAAATACAAAAACAAAGCAGAAGCAATTCTTGTTCTACAAGATGGAACAGTTTTCTATGGTAAAGCAGCTGGTAGTATTGGTACTGCAAGTGGTGAAATTTGTTTCAATACAGGAATGACAGGTTATCAGGAAATTTTTACTGATCCCTCCTATTTTGGACAAATTATGTTAACCACAAATGCACACATTGGTAACTACGGTATTCAAATGAATGAAGTAGAATCTAATGGCACGAAAATTAGTGGTTTGATCTGCAAAAATTATAATCTAGATTACTCTAGAGTTTCAGCCGATAAGGGAATCCAAGATTATTTTGAAGAAGAAAAATTAGTTGGGATATCAGATGTTGATACTAGAGCCTTAGTGCGTCATATTAGAGATAAGGGTGCAATGAATGGTATTATCTCCTCCGAAAACTTAGAGGTTGATTCTTTAAAATTAAAACTTAATGATGTCCCTTCTATGGAAGGTCTTCAACTTTGTGATAAAGTATCTACAAAAGAACCATATTTCTTTGGTGATGAACAATCAGATTTAAAAGTAGCTGTTCTTGATTTAGGAGTAAAACAAAATATTCTTAGGTGTATGTCTGAAAGGGGGTGTTATTTAAAAGTTTTCCCATTTGATACTTCTTATGAAGATATGAAGTCATGGAATCCCGACGGTTTCTTTTTGTCAAATGGCCCTGGAGATCCTTCAATGATGCCTAATGTAATAGAAAATGTAAAAAAGATAACACAAACGAACATCCCTACTTTCGGTATTTGTTTAGGTCATCAGGCTCTCGCATTATCAGAAGGCATTCGTACATTTAAAATGCACAACGGTCACCGTGGAATTAATCACCCTGTCAAAAACTTAAGCACAGGTAAATGTGAAGTAACTTCTCAAAATCACGGATTTGGTATCACATCAGAAGATGTTCACAATCATTCTAACGTAGAAGCTACTCATATTAACCTTAATGATGATACGATTGAAGGTATTAAAATTAAAAACAAAAATGTATTTTCAGTTCAATATCATCCGGAATCTTCTCCGGGTCCACACGACTCAAGATATCTATTCGATGACTTTATTAACCTTATTAAAAAACATAAATCCTAATGAGTAGAATTATTTCTATACATGCTAGACAAATATTAGATTCCAGAGGTAATCCTACAATTGAAGCAGATGTAACAACTGAAAGTGGAATTGTTGGTAGAGCGGCTGTGCCCTCTGGAGCATCTACTGGTAAATATGAGGCAGTTGAATTAAGAGACGGAGACAAAGGTGTGTTTTTAGGCAAAGGTGTGTTGAAGGCTGTTAAAAACGTAAATACAGATATAGCAAACGAACTTATTGGAATGCATGTTTTTGATCAGTTGTCAATTGACACTAGAATGATTGAATTAGATGGTACCCCTAATAAGGCCAGTTTAGGTGCTAACGCTATTTTAGCAGTTTCCATGGCAGTTTCGAAAGCAGCGGCTCAAGAAAATGGGCAACACTTATTCAATTATATTGGAGGATCTAATGCTAACATTCTTCCTATTCCAATGATGAATATTTTAAATGGAGGATCGCATGCTGATAATAGTATAGATTTTCAAGAGTTTATGGTTATGCCTGTTGGTGCAGAATCTTTTAGCCAAGCATTACAAATGGGAACAGAAGTTTTTCACCATCTGAAATCTGTTTTACATGACAAAGGTTTTTCAACTAATGTTGGAGATGAGGGAGGCTTTGCACCCAATTTAGGTTCTAACACAGAGGCAATCGAATATGTTTTAAAAGCGATAGAAAAGGCTGGCTATAAACCTGGTCAGGATATGTATATAGCTATGGATGCAGCTGCATCTGAATTCTACAACGCAAAAGAAAATGTTTATCATTTCCATCAATCAACTGGTGAAAAACTAACACCTTCAGAAATGGTTAGTTTTTGGAGTGATTGGTCTAAGAATTATCCTATTCTTTCAATTGAAGATGGTTTAGATGAAGACGATTGGGATGGCTGGAAAGAGCTTACAGATTCTATTGGAAACGATGTCCAGTTAGTAGGAGATGATTTATTTGTAACAAATGTAGAGAAGTTATCCAAAGGGATTAACAATGGAACAGCAAATTCTATATTAGTTAAGGTTAATCAGATAGGATCTTTAAGTGAAACAATTAATGCAGTACAAATGGCTCACTCTAATTCTTACACTTCAGTAATGAGTCATCGATCGGGAGAAACAGAAGATACTCGTATTGCTGATTTAGCTGTAGCTTTAGGAACTGGTCAAATAAAAACTGGATCTGCATCGAGGTCCGATAGAATGGCTAAATATAATCAGTTATTAAGAATAGAAGAATCACTAGGAAGTAACGCTGTTTACCCTGGTAAATCATTTAAGTTTTTAAAGTAAACTATGTCAAAAAAAGCAGAATTACATTACGAGGGAAAAATATACCAAATACCTGTTGTTGAAGGTTCCCAAAACGAACAAGCACTAGATATTAGCAGATTAAGAGTTGATTCAGGTTTAATTACTATTGATAAAGGATTTAAAAACACTGGTTCAACAGAAAGTGCAATTACTTTTCTAAATGGTGAAGAGGGAGTTTTACAATATCGTGGTTATTCAATTGAAGAATTAGCAGAGAAATCCACCTTTATTGAGGTTGCTTTCCTTTTAATTTATGGAGAGCTCCCAACTTCAGATCAACTTGATAAGTTTAAAGAAAGTATAACTAAACATACTTTAGTTCATGAAGATGTTAAGTCTATACTAGATGGATTTCCTTCAAAATCTCATCCTATGGGTGTATTATC
>JBELHW010000031.1:0-19271 GCA_042091225.1 Cryomorphaceae bacterium
CTTAAAATCCAATGGACAGTAATGTCCGTGCGGGTTCAAGTCCCGCCCTGGGTACTAAACGGGAGATAATCTTTAGATTGTCTCCCGTTTTTTGTATTCTTTTGAAATTAGATTTTCTTAAACACATCAAAAAAAAGAGAAATCAGGATGATTTCTCTTTTTGTAGAAAGGGGGGAGTAAGTTTAATTTTTCTTTGTTAAAAATCTTAACAAGAAAGGTTGTTTTTCATATATCTGTTACTAATATAATAACAGTAAATTTAATATGAGCTATAGTTTTTGACGAATTGGTATAATTTTGGCGTGAGTTGCGAATGTTTCTGATGAAGCGTGATTATGAAAATATAAAATCAATTATTTTGTTTGTAGCGCCACTATTTTTAGTGCAAAATAATTTAATATTTGAGTTAACAGGATTTTCGTTGAAATAGTCAAATGCTTTTGTTAGCTCTTCTTCGTTTGAAATAGATTTAGCATATCCTTCTTTAACCATTGAGTTTGCCTCTCTGTATTTTTTATATTTAGGACCAAAAATTACTGGAATTCCATGACAAATAGCTTCTAAAGTATTGTGTATTCCTTTATCAAATCCTCCTCCTACATAAGCTATATCGCCATATTTATAAAGAGATGAAAGTAAGCCTATTGAGTCAATAATCAGAATATTGTTTTGAGTAATATTTTCTTTTTTAGCACTTGAAAATCTTAATCCAATATTTAGTTTTTGTAAATGAATCAGTTCGTGAGGAGCTATAATAATTTTAAGTCTAGGATTTCTCTTTATTAAACCCAAAATAAGATCAATGTCTTTAGGCCATGTTGATCCGCAAACTAATAGTTTATCCTGTCCTTTAAATATTTTTATTAGCTCAATCTCTTTTTTATTTTCAAAAATTTCTAAAACTCTATCGTACCTAGTATCACCTACAATACTTACGTTCGAGATATTATTTTTTTGTAGATTTTTTTTTGATTCTTGATCTTGAACAAAAAAATGGGTTACTGAATCTTTAATAATTTTTAAATTCCAATTACCAAAATTTTTAAACAAATAATGATTGTTTCTAAAAATGGAGGAAACACTATACACCGGAATTGATTTTCTTTTTAATTCAAGAAATAAATTTGGCCAAAACTCGTACTTTATAATTAAAACTATTTCCGGACTCAAACTTTCAATAAATTTTTCCATTTTGGATTTAGTATCTAAAGGAAGGTAACAAATATAATCGCCAATATAGTTGTTTTTTTTATTTTCATATCCGGAAGGAGAGGAAAAGGAAATTATAATTTTTCTTTTTTCATCAAGTTCTCTAATTTTTTTAAGAATTGGAACTGCCTGTTCGTATTCTCCTAATGAAGAACAGTGTACTAAAATTGGTTTATCTTGTTTAGAAAAGTGGGTAGTTTTTATTTTTCGTCCTAAATAAAGTTGTTTAACTTTATTATGAAATGGACTTAATATATAAATTAAAAATCCATATACTCTAATGCCTATATTGTATAGAAAAATCATTAGAAATAATAATATTCTTTAACACTTCTTTTCGAAATAGGTATTATCCATCCAAGTTTAAGGCTTAAAAAAGAATCGTTGTAGTTGCCACTTTTTACAGAGCGGTAATTGTAATTTCTTCGATTTTGAGTAATTGCTTTGGTATATTCAACTCCTAAATATAAATAGCTGAAGTTTTTCTCACTAATATGCATGAAACCTAAAAATGCTCCTCCTGCTATTCCATTTCTTAATTCGTCGTATATTTTTTTATAATTATCGTCTAGTTGAGGTACTGTAGAGTTTCTGACATCAATTCTTGTTTTATGTTGATGAAAGCCTATAAAACCGTATCCTAATATTCCAGATGTTTCTTTAAAAGTAGGATGTAAATATCCTATTTTTATGTTAGAATTAAATCCTCTTTCTTGTAAGGTTATATCTGCAATTTGTCCATTCTGGTCAATAATATTTCTATTTTCATCCATTAAATGATCCAGAATTGTTGTGTCTTTTACATTATTACCAAACATAAAAGAATTAGAAATAGACCAATAAATATTTTTCGTAGTAAGGTAAGAGCCATCAAACCCAACACTTGAACTTAGTCCATAATCAGTTTTTAAATCAGATTGTGGAATTTGTAAATCATAATTTATACTTAGAAAAAATAGATCTTGTTTTTCTTGTGCTTGGGAAAACGAAATACTTAAAAATAAGATTGAAAAAATCAAAATTCTCATTTTGCTAATTTAATTAAATACATTAACCAATTTGAAGGATAAATATTATTTATATTTGAGATTAATTTTTATATAAATGAAAACCATTTTAATAACAGGTGGAGCGGGATTTATCGGTTCTCATGTAGTTAGGCTTTTTGTAAATAAGTATCCTGACTATAAAATTGTAAATTTAGACAAGCTTACATACGCAGGAAAGTTAGAAAATTTAACAGATATAGAAAATTGTAAAAACTATATTTTTGAGCAAGGTGATATAGTAGACAATAGTTTCATTGATGGATTATTTAAAAAATATCAATTTGATAAAGTCATTCATTTAGCAGCAGAATCGCACGTAGACCGTTCTATTAGTAATCCTATGGAGTTTATTCATACAAATATTGTTGGGACAGTAAACTTGTTAAATGCCGCTAAGAACTATTGGAGTTCTGAACCTGAAGACAAATTATTTTATCATGTTTCTACCGATGAAGTTTATGGCTCTTTAGGAGAAGAAGGCTTTTTTCTAGAGTCTACTCCCTACGATCCTCAATCTCCATATTCCGCTTCTAAAGCTAGTTCAGATCATTTCGTAAGAGCTTACGGAAACACTTATAATTTTCCTTTTGTAATTTCTAATTGCTCTAATAATTATGGGGAAAATCAGTTTCCAGAAAAATTAATTCCATTATTTATAAATAACATACAAAATAATAAATCTTTACCAGTCTATGGAGATGGATTATTTACTAGAGATTGGCTTTATGTTGTAGATCATGCTAGAGCAATTGATGATATTTTTCATAAAGGAAAGCTAGGAGAAACTTATAATATTGGAGGCTTTAACGAATGGACAAATATTGATCTTATAAAACTTTTATGTTCTTTAATGGATTCGAAACTAGGTCGAGATGAAGGATCTTCTGAAAAGCTAATTACCTATGTTAAGGATAGACCTGGCCATGATAAACGTTATGCAATTGATGCAACAAAGATTAAAAACGAATTAGGTTGGGAACCCTCTTTACAATTTGAAGAAGGGCTAAGTAAAACTGTTGACTGGTATTTAGCAAATCAAGAATGGCTTTTAAGAGTTACCTCAGGCGAATACCAGAATTATTATAAAAATCAGTACAAATAAATGTCGTGGTTTAAAAAACTTTTTGAAAAGGAACTGAAACCTATCCCATTTAGCGTTTTAAATTGTGACATTCATTCTCATCTTATTCCTGGAATTGACGATGGCTCTCCTAATATCGAAACAACTATTTCTATTATTAAGAATTTGATAGAATTAGGCTATAAAAAAGCGATTACTACCCCACATATTATGAGTGATTTTTACCGTAATGATCCTGTAATTATTAAAGATGGCCTCGAAAAGGTTAGGGCTGAATTACAAAAACAATCGATAAATTTTACTATCGAAGCTGGGGCAGAATATTTTATGGATTATGAGTTTTCTCAAAAGCTAGAAAATGAAGAGCTTCTTTCGTGGGGAGATAATTTTTTATTAGTGGAGACATCTTTTATTTCTAAGACTCCAAAATTTGAAGAAACTATTTTTCAAATTCAACTTAAAAAATATAAAGTAGTTTTAGCTCACCCCGAACGTTATCTTTATATGTCGATTGAGGAGTTAAAAGAGTTAAAACAAAAAAATGTTTTTCTACAGATTAACATACTCTCTCTTGAAGGGTATTACGGAAAAGAAGTAGAAAAAAGAGCTAAATCGCTTATCGACTTAGAAATGGTTGATTTTGTAGGAACAGATTGCCATAACCTACACCAATCCCAAATTCTAAAAAAATGCCAAACTAATTCTCACTGGCATAAACTTGTAAATCAAAATAGATTTTCTATTCAGAAAAATTTATAAAGCGGCACTTTCTGTTTCTATCGATCTATCTATTTTTTTAAATAAACCTTGTAATACCTTACCTGGGCCTACTTCAATAACAGAACTTAAGCCATCTGCAACCATTTTATTCATAGTTTGGGTCCACCTAACGGATGCGGTTAATTGTTTGTTCAAGTTTTGTTTTATTTCTTGTGGATTTGTAATAGCGCTTGCAGTAACATTCTGATAAATAGGACAAACTCCTTTATGAAACTCTGTTTGTTCGATTGCTTTAGAAAGTTCCATTCTTGCTGGTTCCATTAAAGGAGAATGAAAAGCGCCACCTACAGGAAGTTTTAAAGCTCTTCTAGCTCCTTCTTGTAATAATTTCTCACACGCAACGTCAATGGCTTCTAATGAGCCAGAAATAACTAATTGTCCAGGACAATTATAATTAGCAGGAACAACAACACCATCTATGTCATTACAAACATTTTCTACAATATCATCGTTTAATCCTAAAATTGCTGCCATTGTAGAGGGTGTAAGTTCACAAGCTTTCTGCATAGCTAATGCTCTTTGAGAAACAAGTTTTAGTCCATCTTCAAAGCTTAGGTAGTTTGCTGCAACTAGTGCAGAAAATTCGCCCAATGAGTGGCCTGCAACCATTTTAGGTTCAAACTTATCAGCTAGCACTTTTGCTAGTATAGTAGAGTGTAGAAATATAGCTGGTTGGGTAACTTTCGTTTCTTTCAAGTCTTCTGCTGTACCTTCAAACATTATTTTAGTTATTTCAAAGCCAAGAATTTCGTTTGCTTTTAAAAACATTTCTTTTGCTGTAACCGAATTGTCAAATAAGTCTTTGCCCATTCCAGAAAATTGTGCTCCTTGTCCAGGAAATACGTATGCTTTCATAATTATGTTAATTTAGAGGATATTAAATTCATAAATTCTGATCTTGTTTTTTCGTTATTCATAAATACTCCTGAAAATGCAGAAGTAGTTGTACAAGAGTTTTGTTTTTCTACACCCCTCATTTGCATACACAAATGTTGAGCTTCAATAACAACGGCTACTCCTTTGGGGGCTAAAGTATTGTCAATACATTCCATAATTTCGTTGGTAAGCCTTTCCTGAACTTGTAGTCTTCTTGAAAAGGCATCAACTAATCTAGGGAACTTGCTTAGTCCAACTATTTTTCCATTCGGAACGTAAGCTATATATGCTTTTCCGAAAAATGGTAACATGTGGTGTTCGCACAAGGAGTATAATTCTATTCCTTTTACCAAAACCATTTGGTTATAATCTTCTGAAAAAATAGCTGATTCTAAAATTTGTTTTGCATCTATTTCATAACCTTGGGTTAAGAACTGCATAGCCTTTGCAACCCTCTCAGGAGTTTTTAAAAGACCTTCTCTAGAGGGATTTTCTCCTAAATTTTCGATTATATTTGAGTAATCCTTTTTTAGTTTGTTAGTTGTTTCGCTATTGTAAGACTCTTCTTTTTTGTACATTTTATTATTACTTGCCAAAATATTTTACAAAATTATTTTCTGTTTCTTTAACTTCAATACAATGAAGAATTCCTCCTGATTTTTTTATATCCTGTTCAATTTCTTCCCAAATTGCAATAGCTAAATTCTCTGTTGATGCGATTATATTTTTCATAAAATCGACTTCTAAATTAATGTTTTTATGGTCTAATTTATCAATAACTTTATGTTTTAATATTTTAGAAAGATCATTAAGATTAATAACAAAACCTGTGTTAGAATTAACCTCTCCTTTAACAGTAACAAAAAGCTCAAAATTGTGGCCATGCCAATTTTTATTTGAACAATTTCCAAAAACTTCTAAGTTTTTTTGTTCATCCCAATTTTCATTTCTGAGCATGTGAGCTGCACTGAACCGTTCTCTTCTAGTAATATGTATCATGTTCTTGAAAAATTTCGATTACAAATATACGACGTTTTACACAATTGATTTAATATCTTTGTACTATGAAAGTATTAATTGTTTCTGCTACTAAAAACGAAATTACATTAGAAGGAATTGACCACCTAATCACTGGGGTTGGTATGGTTGCTACGGCTATTGAGCTTTCAAAAAAATTAATGGAAAACGACTACGATTTAGTAATAAATGCAGGTATTGCAGGTTCTTTCAATCGTACCTTAGAAATTGGACAATTAGTTGAGGTTGTTCAAGATACATTTTCAGAAATCGGTGCACAAAATGGAAATCAATTTTTATCTTCTAAAGAAATAGGTTTAGATGTAAAAGACACATTCTATAATAAGGCTAAAACTTCTCTTAATGCTGTCAGCGCTATTACAGTGAATACAATACACGGAAATGATGCATCAATTGTTAAAGTAATGTATAGGCTTAACCCTCAAATTGAAACAATGGAAGGTGCAGCGTTTTTTATGACTTGTCAGCGTTTTAATGTAGATTGTATCCAGATAAGATCGATTTCAAATTATGTTGAGAAAAGAAATAAATTAAATTGGGATATTCCTAAAGCGATTGCAAATTTGAATAAAGAATTAAATAAATTTTTAAATAATTTATGAGACTGACTTTGGCTATATCCCCTTGCCCGAATGACACTTTTATGTTCGACGCTCTCATACATCAAAAGATAGACACTGAAGGCCTTGAATTCGATGTTTTTTTTGATGATGTTGAAGCACTTAATAGAAAAGCTTTTCAGAACTCTTATGACGTTAGTAAGCTTAGTTTTCATGCAATAACAAAGTTAACTAAAGATTATATTCTTTTAAATAGTGGTTCTGCCTTAGGTAACAATAATGGTCCTTTACTTATTTGTAAAAAAGGAAATAGTTCTAATTTAAATGACAACTCTAAAATTGCCATTCCTGGTCAATTTACTACTGCAAATATGTTGTTGAAAATTGCAATGCCAAACTTAAAAAATAAGAAAGAGATTGTCTTTTCTGAAATAGAACAAAACGTATTGGATGGATCTATGGACGCAGGATTAATAATTCATGAAAACAGATTTACTTACCATCAAAGAGGATTAGAAAAAATTATTGACTTAGGTCAGTTTTGGGAAAATAAATTTAGATTACCCATACCACTTGGGGGAATAGTAGTTAATAAAAAAATAGAAGAATCTATAAGAAAGAAACTTGATAGAGTTCTTAAAAAATCAATACAATTTGCTTTCGACAACAGGGATAGTTCGTCTAGTTTTGTTCAACAGCATGCTCAGGAAATGGAGTTAGATATTATTCAAAAACACATAGACCTTTATGTAAATGAATATTCTTTAGATCTTGGAAAAACAGGAAAAAAAGCAATACTTAAATTGTTTGAATCTTGTGCCATAGATTCCGATAATATATTTGTCTAATTAAAGCTCAGAGGACAGATTTAAAAGAAATTCTTTAATTTTTTTTAGCCTATTTACAATTTCCATATTTTCTATGGTATCGGATTTATTTTCAGATAATTTCTTTTTTGCACCATCTAAAGTAAATCCTCTTTCTTTGACTAAATGATAGATTATTCTAATATTGTCTAAATCGTTTTTAGTAAATAATCTATTTCCTTTTTTATTTTTTTTTGGTTTGAGTATGTCAAATTCTTTTTCCCAATACCTTAGTAGAGATACATTTACTTCAAACATTTGGGCTACTTCGCCAATAGAATAGTATAATTTCTCTATACTTTTTTCTTTATAAGGCATTAGTCAAAAGATTGGTTTTCTTGAGCTGCTAGTTCTAGCATTCTATCAAACTCTTCAGGAGATAAATCATTGTGGAAGTAATATGCAGGATTTACTTTTTTTCCGTTTTTATGCACTTCATAATGTAGGTGTGGAGCAGTAGATTTGCCAGTATTACCAACATAGCCAATTATATCTCCTCTTTTTACAATTTGATTTGCTCTAACCTTAAATTTAGACATGTGAGCATACAATGATTTGTACCCATAACCGTGATCAATTATGATATGGTTTCCAAATCCTCTTCTACTTTTCTTTATTTTTTTAATTTTCCCATTACCTGTAGCATATATTGGAGTGCCCTGAGGAGCTGAAAAATCTACACCATAATGATATTTAGGTTTTTTATAATAAGGATCAATCCTTCGTCCGTATCCTGAGGCAATTCGTTTTAGTTCTTTATTAGCAACTGGCTGAATTGCTGGTATTGAAGCCATCATGTCTGATTTTTTAGTTGCCATTTCAATCACTTCATCAAAAGACTTAGATTGAATGTAAAGTTGTTTAGAAATTTGATCTATTTTCTTTGATGAACTAATTAACAAATTGGAATTGTTATATCCTTCTAAATTTTCATACCTGTTAATCCCTCCAATACCGGCTTTTCTAATCGAATTAGGTATTGGGTCTGCTTCAAAAATAACTCTGTAAATGTTGTCGTCTCTGTCTTTAATATTATCCAGTACTGCTTCAATTTGGGTTAAATCTTTATTAAGATTATCGTACTGAATAGACATTTTGTCCAGTTCTCTTATAAGAAGTTTTTCTTTAGGACTATCAAAAAAATTAAATGCAAGAACTACCATAAGACTTGCAATGCAGAAACTCACAGATAAAAATACTAGCGAGCTTTTAATTTTGCTTTTCCAATTCGATTCTATTTTTTTAAAAGAAAGAGTCTTTTTATCGTAATAGTATTTAGATTTACTCATTCGTTATATTTGCATAAATTTGGGACAAAATTAAGTAATTCAAAATTAAAAATCATTTATGTAATAATGATTGCTAACATTTGAATGTGAATTAGATAAAAATAGACAATGAAATCAAGCCAAATCCGGGAGGAGTTTTTAAAATTTTTTGAAAGTAAAAAGCATAAAATTGTTTCATCTTCACCAATGGTTGTTAAAAATGACCCTACTCTGATGTTTACCAACGCAGGAATGAATCAGTTTAAAGATTATTTTTTAGGTAATGCGGAGCCTTCAGAGTTAAGAATTACTGATACTCAAAAGTGTTTAAGAGTTTCTGGAAAGCATAATGATTTAGATGAAGTAGGATATGACACCTATCATCATACGATGTTCGAAATGCTTGGGAATTGGTCATTTGGAGATTTTTTTAAAGAAGAAGCCATTCAATGGGCATGGGAATTATTAACCGAGATATATAAAATAGATAAGGATAAAATATACGTTTCTATTTTTGAAGGAAGTAAAGAGGACAATCTAGAAAAAGATTTCGAATCGGAAAAAATATGGTCTAATTTAATTGACCCGACCAGAATAATTGATGGAAATAAAAAGGATAATTTCTGGGAAATGGGAGATATTGGTCCATGTGGTCCCTGTTCGGAAATACATATAGATATCAGAACTGAAGAAGAACGAAAAAAAGTTGATGGTAAATTATTAGTAAATCAAGATCATCCTCAAGTTATAGAAGTTTGGAACTTAGTATTCATGGAGTACAATAGAAAAGCAGATGGAACCCTTGAAAACTTACCAGCTAAACATGTCGATACGGGTATGGGATTTGAACGATTGTGTATGGTTTTACAAGGAGTAAAATCAAACTATGACACTGATATTTTCCAATCTTTAATTAATAAAATAGAATTATTATCTGGCGTAAAGTACGGTAACGAAGAAAAGTCAGATGTTGCCATGCGTGTTGTTGCAGATCATTTAAGAGCAATTTCATTTTCTATTGCTGATGGACAGCTTCCGTCTAATACTGGTGCCGGATATGTAATTAGACGTATTTTGAGAAGAGCGGTCAGATATGGATTTACTTTCTTAGATATTAAAGAACCTTTCATATGTAATTTAGTTCAACAATTAGTTGAAGATATGGGAAGCCAATTTCCAGAGTTACAAAGCCAGTTTAAATTAATAGAGAAAGTAATTAGAGAAGAAGAGATATCCTTTTTAAAAACTCTCGAAAAAGGTATCCAGAAAATTGAAAATTTAAAATTAGATTCTTCTAATATTATTTCTGGAAAAGTTGCATTTGAACTCTACGACACTTACGGCTTTCCAATAGATTTGAGTCAACTTATAGCACAGGAAAAAGGGTGGTCAATAGATATAAATTCTTTTGATGATTTGTTACAACAACAAAAAGATAGATCTAGAAAAGCAACATCAATTGAAACCGGCGACTGGATTTCTATTTTGAATGATAGCAAAGAAGATTTTGTAGGTTACGATAATCTAGAATCAACTTTAAGTATTGTTAAATATAGAACAGTCGTTTATAAAGGAGAACTGTTATATCAACTAGTTTTTGACAAAACTCCTTTTTATCCTGAAGGAGGTGGCCAGGTTGGAGACAGAGGTTTTATAGAGTATGAAAATGAGAAAATAGAAATTGTTGATACTAAAAAAGAGAATAATTTAATAATTCATTTTACAAAGTCACTTCCTCAAAAAATAGATGTTACTTTTAAAGCTCAGGTTTATTCAGATTTGAGAAAATATAGTTCTTCAAACCATAGTGCTACTCATTTGTTACACCATTGTTTAAGAGAAATATTGGGAGATCATGTTGAGCAAAAAGGTTCGTTAGTCAATAGCGATTACCTTAGGTTCGATTTTTCACATTTTTCAAAGTTATCTGAAAACGAGGTTCAATTAATTGAGAAAAAAGTTAATGAAAAGATTAGCTTAAATATTGAATTAGAAGAGCATCGAAATCTTGAGATATCTGTAGCCAAGCAAATGGGAGCTATTGCTTTATTTGGAGAGAAATATGGCGATACTGTTCGGCTTATAAAATTTGATAATTCAGTTGAGTTATGTGGTGGTACTCATGTAAAATCTACAGGCGAGATAGGACTGTTTAAGCTTATAAGCGAAGGAGCTGTAGCTTCTGGTGTTAGAAGAATTGAAGCGATAACAAGCACTAAAGCGTTACAGTTTTACGAAAAACAATTTCAGCAAAACAAGCAATTAAAGTCTTTGATTAAAAATAACGATCTTTTAAAAGGGGTAGGTCTTTTGTTAGATGAAAATCAAAAATTAAAAAAACAAATTGAAAAATTATCCTTACAGAAGGCTGGTAATTTAAAAGTAGAATTGTTACAAAAAGCAAATGATATTAATGGCGTTAAATTCATTAGCTCTGTAGTTGAGCTCGATAATAAGTCAATTAAAAATTTAGCTTTCGATTTAACAAAAAATAAAGATAATCTTGTCTTAGTTTTAGCAACAAGAGAAGCAGATAAAGCTACTTTAACAGTTGCGATTTCTAAGAATCTAGTTGAACAAAAGGATCTTCATGCAGGAAAAATTATTAGAGATATTTCAAAAGAAATTAATGGTGGAGGAGGAGGACAAGCATTTTTCGCAACTGCTGGGGGCAAGAATCAGCAAGGAATAAATAATGCATTTAAAAAAGTTGTTGAACTTTTATCTTAGTTGTTGATTTCCATGAAAACTACGCCTTCTTTTAAAGAAAACGTGGATAATTTAACATTCTTGATTTCCGATTTTTCTATTATGTACTGAACAAAAATAGATGCAATAACTATCATCTTTGCTCTCATTTTAGAAATTCCTTTTATTTTCTTTCTTTTTTGATAATCGCTTTTAATCAAATATTGATTCGCCCAATTTAAATTATCTATTTTGAAGTCAAAAGTTGTAGCTTCTAATAAAACATCTTTATCTAAAAATTCATATCCTATCATCGTTGCTAAAGAATCAAATGAACCCGAAGAACCAACTAAAGTAATGGGTTCGTATTTTTTAATTGCTTGAAACAAGCTTTTTAGTTCACAGTCAAAAAAATCATTTAAATTGTCAATGTCTTTTTTTTGTATTGGGTCGTTTGGTTTTAATTTTTCTTTAAGTCTAGAAACCCCGAGTTGGAAACTTTTTTTCCAAAAAATTTCATTTTTGTTAGCAATAATAAATTCTGTACTTCCCCCTCCAATATCCATAATAAGGCAATTGTCGTTGCCTAAATCGAGTGCTTGTTTAACACCATGATAAATATAATCAGCTTCTCTATTTCCATCAATAACCTCTATTTCAATTCCGTATAATTTAAACACTTCTTTTCTAAACTGATTTCCGTTTGAAGTAGATCTTATTGCAGATGTAGCAAATGCAATTACTTTATCTACAGCATGTAAATCAATAATTTTTTTATGTTGCTCAATTGCATCCAAGCCTCTTTTAAAAGCTTTTTTTCCGATTATCCCTTTATCAATTCCGTCTTCACCAAGCTTAACAGCGACTTTATTTTTACAAATAACATTGTATTGTTTAGCCTTTATTTGTGCTATTAGCAGGGTAAATGTATTAGTGCCTAAATCTATAATTGCTAATTTCATTCTTTATATTTTAACCACTTCCAGATTTCCTTGTATGAGGGTTTTTTACCATACATTAAAATTCCTACACGATAAATTTTAGATGAAAGCCACACAGTAAAAACAATAGAAATAATAAGTGTTAATATAGAAATAAATAATTCAATAAATGGCACTCCAAATGGTATGCGTACCATCATTATAATAGGAGATGTAAATGGAATTATTGAAAACCAATAGGCTAGATCTCCATGTGGGTTATCAATAATTGGTTGTATCAAAATAAATGATAATATGAGCGGTAATGTTAAGGGTAAAATAAATTGTTGTGAATCTGTTTCTTGATCAACTGCAGCACCCACAGATGCAAAAAGAGATCCGTACAGAAAATATCCGGCAATAAAATAAAAAATGAATCCAAATATTAGTGTATTGATTGGAAGATTGCTGATTACCTCTAACATATTTAAACTAGAGTTTGCAACATCTAAATTTTCTTCCATTAACAAACTACTATCCATTAATAAGGGCATTATACTGAATCCTAAAAAAATAATAATAATCCAAAAAAAGAATTGTGTTAACCCAACTAAAGAAATTCCAATTATTTTACCCATCATGAGTTGAAAGGGTTTTATAGAAGAAATCATGACTTCAATAATTCGATTTGTTTTTTCTTCTATGACTCCTCTCATTACCATAGCACCGTACATGAAAATAAAGAAATAAATTAGAAATCCTGATAACATAGCAATTACTAAACTTATTTCTGAACTTGAAATATGTTCTTGACCATCTTTATCAACAATTTTAGTTTGAATATCGATATTTGATTGTGATTTATTAATCAAAATTGGATCAATTCCATTTTTCTCAAGATTTATAAGGGTAATATTTTTTTCTAAGGTTTTTTCGATATTTTGTTTTAAAGACAGGCTTATTTGTTTAGAGGATTGTATTTCATATAATCCGTCAATTTTATTTGGAACATTTAATATTGCATTATAATCATTCAATAAAGATTTGGTTATAGCTCGTTGTTTATTGAAATAGGTGAATTTTAAAGTTTTAGAATCTTCAAAAAATCCTTTTGTTAAATTGTCTTTATCAACAACCGCAATGTTTTGTAAACTGTCGTTATTTTCTGAAATTAGTATTGGTAAAATGAAAATCGCGGCCATTACAAACGGAGTTAAAACCGTCATTATTAGGAAGCTTTTTTTTCTTACCCTAGAAAGATATTCCCTTTTTATTATTAAAAATAGCTTATTCATTACCTCTAATTAAGTTTAAATATATTTCATTTATAGTTGGTATTTTCTGATTGAAGTTTTTAATTAAAACTTGATTTGATGCAAATTCAATTAATTGTTTTGAATTCTGATCTTTTGAAAGTTGAAAAGTTGCAGAATTTTCGTTCTTTTCAATGCAAATGAACTCATCTTTAAGAGTTAATTTTCCTTCATAATTAATCTTGAAAATATCTTGTTGAAACTTCTTTTTAATATCAATTACATTGCCATCTAATATTTTATTTCCATCGTTTATTAAACAAATTTCATCACACAATTCTTCAATTGATTCCATTCTGTGAGTAGAGAAAATAATAGTAGTTCCATTATTTTTAAGATTCAATATTTCATTTTTTATTTGTTGTGCATTAATAGGGTCAAGTCCGCTAAAAGGTTCATCTAATATTAGAAGTTTTGGCTTGTGAATAACAGCTGCAATAAATTGTACTTTTTGAGCCATTCCTTTAGAAAGTTCTTCAATTTTCTTGTTCCACCAATCGTTCATTTCTAACTTTTGAAACCAATAACTTAATTGATTTTTTGCTTCTTTTTTTGATAATCCTCTTAATTGAGCAAGGTAAAGACTATGTTCGCCAACTTTCATTTTTTTATATAGGCCTCTTTCTTCAGGTAGATAACCAATTAATGGCACATGTTTTTTTGTTAGTTTTTCTTGGTTAAAAAATAGCGATCCTTTATCTGGGGCAGTAATTTGGTTTACAAGTCGGATCAACGTTGTTTTACCAGCTCCATTAGGGCCTAAGAGACCAAAAATACTTCCTGGTTTTACATCGAAAGAAATGCCTTTTACAACATCTTTGACTCCATACGATTTAAAAATATTTTCTCCTTTAATCATTTGCTACTTCTTTTATAAAAACTAAAGAAAATGGAGGAATAGTTACTACATCCTTATTTGTGTTTTCTTCTCTTATCCAATTTGTATCGTCTAAATTCCCGTAATACTTTTCTACTAAAGACTTTTTAATTTTAAATTCTTTTAAGCGCAAGGTACTTTCAACTTCACTAATGTTTGTTACTAAAATTGTTTTGAGACCTTTTTTTGTAGTGCTATAAATTTGTAAAGTGTTTAAGGAGATTGATTTTGCTATTTTCGGATTGTTAGGGCATTCACAACTAAATTTTGATGGATAATAAACATTCCATTGTTGTCCATTACTTTTTTCTCTTCTTAGATTGAAAGCGTCGTTAGTTAACCTATTCCATAAGGAGGTTGCTAGTCCAGAAGTACTTACTTCCATTTTATTTTCTGTCATTTTTATTGCAGCGAATACCGGAAATTTATTTGACCCTATACTATGGTAATGAAGCATCTTAGGATCAGACTGATTAATAAGCTCTGAGATCAAGTTAGACACAAAAAGAGCATGTATCCACTTGTTGTTAATTTTGTATGGTTTTGGCTCAATAAGGTTATATTCTGTGACCCATGTTTCATAATTTTTAGTTGCATCCCATTGCCACCACTTTAATCTTTGACTTAAGTCCATTTTGGGGAATGCCATTAGTTGTTGGTACTGATTTATATCGCTATAGTTATAGATTGGGTTTTTTAAATGAGGATAATAATGTAAAATAAAATAAAATTGATTTTTAGATTCATAAAAATTGTTTTCTATTGCTTCAACTAAAATTTGATTCCATTGTGCTAACCTTCTGTTTTTATTTCCACCAACAACACCAATTTTTACATTTGGGAATTCTTTAAATATTTTTGTAGCCCAATTTATACATGTATCTGAATATGTTTTAGCATCAGGATAAAAATGTTTTGTAATTAAGTTTTCACTGTTTATTTCGTTACCTAACTCTACAAACTCTATATTAATTCCATTCTTTTGAGCTTCTTTTAGCATCTCAATTTCATTTTCTACATTACTTGTAATTAGATTTAATGTAAAAACTGCTTTAGTATTTTGAGACTTAATTGCATAAGCAAAGTCTGAAATTTTATCGTATCTGGGGACTTTAGCGTTATATCTATTTATTTGACGCCAAAAAGGATTCTTAAACTTGTTTGCTTTTGTTAGGGTTTTGAATTCGTTGACATCCTTAATTACTTTACCGTCAACTAAAAATTTTGATTTTATCAAAATAGGTAAGAGTTCAGAATAGGAGAGAGTCCAACCTTTTCTCCAGTTCCAATAAAAACTATTTGATCCTCCAGGATACCTTAAAGTATTTGGTTCAAGGTTGGATAATTGCTCATTAAAATTTTCATTTTGCCATTTTGGTGCATCTGACATATGAGCATTATATCCCATTAAAGGGGCTGAAATTTTATTTTGGCCAAAGGCAAAATTGAAACAAAACAGAAAGATCAATATATTTCTAAGCATATTCTAATATCATAAAACTAAAAAATGCTTCAATTATTTTAATTGAACATTTCTTTAACCTTATCAAAAAATGATTTGTCTTGATTTGTTGGTTTTGGAGCGAAGTTTTTGGAATCTTTGCATTTATTGAAAAAATCTTTTTCTTCTTTAGACAGGTTTTGTGGTGTCCAAACGTTAAGATGAATTAATATATCTCCTGTTCCATAGCCGTTAATTGAGGGAATACCTTTTCCTTTTAGTCTTAATATTCTTCCAGATTGTGAACCAGCTTCGATCTTTATCTTAACCTGCCCGCTAACCGTAGGGACCTTAACTTCACTTCCTAAAACTGCATCAGCAAAGCTGATATAGCAATCATAATGTAAATTATTGTTTTCTCTTTTTAAAAGTGGATGATCTTCTGTGCTTAAAAGAACTATTAAGTCACCAGCAAACCCATCAAATGGAGCGTCGTTACCCTTCCCGCTAACTTTTAATTGCATTCCATCTTCAACTCCAGCTGGAATGTTTATACTAACAACTTCTTCTTGTTCGATTAGACCTTGAGAATTAGATCCTTTTGGTCTATTATCTATAGACTTACCCAAACCATTACAACTTGGACAGCTTGCACTGGTTTGCATTTGTCCTAAAATTGTATTTGCTACCCTTGTAATTTGACCAGTCCCATTACATTGAGAACAAGTTTTGTAGGTTACGCCTTTAGCTTGAACTAGTTTTTTAACCTTTATCTTTTTTTCAACTCCATTTACAACATCTTCAAGTTTAATATTTAATTTAATTCGGAGATTAGTTCCTTTAATTTGTCTTCTTCCTCCTCTTGATCCACCTCCAAAAAAGCTATCAAAAGGAGAACCTCCTCCACCGCCAAAAATATCACCGAACTGACTAAAAATGTCATCCATATTCATGCCTCCTCCACCAAAACCACGATTACCCATTCCAGAATGTCCAAACTGATCGTACCTTTGCTTTTTTTCAGGATTGCTAAGAACATCATAAGCTTCTGCAGCTTCTTTAAATTTTTCTTCTGCACCTTTATCATCCGGGTTTTTATCTGGATGATATTTTATAGCCATTTTCCTATAAGCTTTTTTTATTTCAGTTTCGCTAGCAGATTTAGAAACACCTAAAACCTCGTAATAATCTCTTTTACTCATAATATTATTAGTTGTTTGCCACTACGACTTTAGCATAGCGAATAACTTTGTCATTTAAAAAATATCCCTTTTCGATAACATCAATAATTTTTCCTTTCATCTCATCATTCGGAGCAGGAATATTGGTGATTGCCTCGTGGAAATCGGTGTTTAACTCTAAACCAATTGGGTTTTCTATTTCTTTAAGCCCTTTAGTTTCAAGTGTAGTCTTTAGCTTATTAAAAATTAAATTCACACCTTCGTCTTCTTTTATTTCTTCTCCAGAATCTAATTTAGCCTTTATAGATCTTTCAAAATCATCTAAAATAGGGATAATTGCAGTCAAAACATTTTCGCCAGCTGTCTTATATAATTCAATTCTTTCTTTGGCTGTTCTTTTTTTGAAATTTTCAAATTCGGCGAAAAGACGTAAGTGTTTATCGTTTAATTCTGCAATTTGTTCTTTTGAGGATTTTTTGGTTCCCTCATTCTTTTTAGTTGTTTTTTTCTTTTTTTCCTTTTTCTCACTCATTTGTAAAACAAATTTATTTTATAAAACTTAGTTTCAATAATAGTGCCAAAATAAAAAAAGCAGTCAATTTGGCAGTTTGACTACTTTTTAATACAATTTTGACAATTGATTAATCGATTTTTATTTCATTTAGAAACTGACCTAATTCTTTTCCTTTTAAATTTTTAGCAATGATAATTCCGTCTCCATCAATTAAAAAAGTGCTAGGTATTGAACTGATATTATATTTAGATGCTGCACTAGATTCCCATCCTTTGAGGTCACTTACATGATATTCCCAAATTAACTGATCTCTTTGCATAGCAATTACCCAACTTTTCATATTCTTGTCTAGCGAAACACTATACACTTCTAAGCCATTTCCATTTTTAAATTTTTTGTTTTTAAAACTCTTATAATTTTTTACAACATTTGGGTTTTCCCTTCTACAAGGGCCACACCAAGACGCCCAGAAATCAACCAAAACAATTTTGCCTTTAAGATCAGATAAATTCATAAATTCTCCATTAGGATTTTTTTGTGAAATTTCAGGCGCTTTGTCACCAATATTTAATCCTACATTTTGACCGAAAACAGAAAAGCTTATAAGTAAAGCAATAATAGTAATGATGTTTTTCATCTTAATCTACACGTTTAATTTTTGCCCCTAAAGCAATTAATCTTTTATCTATATTTTGATATCCTCTATCTATTTGATTGATGTTATCTATTGTAGATGTCCCTTGAGCAGATAATGCTGCTATAAGCAAAGAAACTCCAGCACGAATATCAGGCGAAGTCATTCTAGTTGCTTTTAATGGACTCATTTTATTTAAACCAATTACTGTTGCCCTATGTGGGTCGCATAATATTATTTGAGCACCCATATCAATAAGCTTGTCTGTAAAAAACAATCGACTTTCAAACATTTTTTGATGTATTAAAACACTTCCTTTAGCCTGTGTTGCGACTACCAAAATAATACTCAATAAATCTGGAGTAAAACCTGGCCATGGAGAATCGGAAATAGTTAATATTGATCCATCAATAAAATTTTCAATTTCGTAAGATTTTTGAGAAGGTATGAATAAGTCATCTCCTCTGAGTTCCATTTTAATACCAAGTTTTTGAAAAACTCTAGGAATAATACCTAGTTCTTTATATTTCACATTTTTAATAGTGATTTCAGATTCGGTCATTGCTGCTAGTCCAATGAATGATCCTATTTCAATCATGTCTGGCAAAATTGTATGCTCACATCCTCCTAATTTGGAAACCCCTTCAATAACTAAAAGATTTGAACCGATTCCATTGATGTTAGCCCCCATGCTATTTAGCATTTTACACAATTGTTGTAGGTAGGGTTCGCAAGCTGCGTTATATATGGTAGTTGTACCTTTTGCCATAACCGCAGTCATTACAATATTAGCAGTACCAGTAACTGATGCTTCGTCTAGAAGCATATAAGTTCCTTTTAAGCCTTTAGTTGTAACTCTATAGAATTGTTCTTTGGAGTCATATTCGAAATTTGCACCTAATTTTTGAAATCCTATAAAGTGAGTATCTAGTCTTCTTCTTCCTATTTTATCTCCACCAGGTCTTGGAATATATCC
>JBELHW010000095.1:0-3605 GCA_042091225.1 Cryomorphaceae bacterium
AGTTTAGCAATTGTTGCTAAAGTGTTATTAGCTAATCCACAATTAACTTTAAACGTAATAGGCCATACGGATAGCAAAGGTTCTATATACTCTAATAATGATTTAGGCTTGAAAAGGGCTAAGTCTGTTAAAACTTATTTAGTTGATGTCTTCGGTATTTCAAAAGATAGATTATTCGTTATGTCTAAAGGAGAAACAATGCCTTTAGTTGTAAACCCTAATGCAAGCCTAGATAATGTACAGGGAGAAATATCTACTGTTAATACAATTGACGGAATTAATAGAAGAGTAGATTTCGAACAACCTTAAGGTTTTGTTTTTTGAAAAACAGACCATAAAACAATCCCAGCGCTTACTGAAATATTAAAAGAGTGTTTTGTGCCAAATTGAGGTATTTCGATACATTCATTGCATTTGTCCATTACTTTTTGGTTTACTCCTTTTACTTCGTTTCCAAATATGTAGGCTGTTTTTCTATTGGATGGGGGAGTATATTGGTCAAGAAGAGTAGCATTTTCAGCTTGTTCTACGCAAACTATATAATAATCGTTATGCAATAGAAACTCTATACATTCATCAATATTGTTTAGGTGTTGCCAATCTACAGAATCATATGCGCCTAGAGCAGTTTTCCTTATATCTTTGTGAGGAGGCTTAGGAGTTATGCCGCACAAAAATATTTTTTCTAATAAAAAAGCATCTGACGTTCTAAAAATCGACCCAACATTATGAGCAGAGCGAACATCGTCAAGCACTAAAACTATAGGAGCTTTTTTATGATTTTTAAATTCTTCTAAATTAAGACGATTTAACTCGTTATTTTTTAACTTACGCATTATTTTACTTTGAATTACGAATTTAATTATTTTAGGATTTTGAAGCCAAAAAAAAACATAAAAGCTAAAAAAGAAACACCTTTAATGGTTCAGTATAACGGAATTAAAGCCAAGTATCCAAATGCTTTGCTACTTTTTAGGGTTGGAGACTTTTACGAAACTTTTGGAAATGATGCTATTAAATCGTCTCAAATTTTAGGCATAACACTTACTAAAAGAGCTAATGGCTCAAGTAATCCTGAATTAGCCGGTTTCCCACATCATTCTTTAGACACATATTTACCAAAATTAGTTAGAGCAGGACATAGAGTTGCTATATGCGATCAATTAGAAGATCCTAAATCGACAAAAAAGATTGTTAAAAGAGGTGTTACAGAATTAGTTACACCTGGAGTTTCTTACAATGATAAAGTATTAGATACAAAGTCGAATAATTTTCTTGCAAGCATTCATATTGGAAAAAGTAAGATTGGGATATCGTTTTTAGATATTTCTACAGGAGAGTTTTTTGTTGCTCAAGGAAACTCAAATTATATAGGAAAATTACTTCAAAGCTTTTCCCCATCAGAAGTAGTGTATCAAAAGCAAAAGAGTAATCAGTTTTTACAAAGTTTTGGAGATAAATTTTATTGTAATACTCTAGAAGATTGGGTTTATACTAAAGATTTTGCTCAAGAAAAATTATTAAATCACTTTGAAACTATTAGCCTAAAAGGTTTTGGAATCGAAGATTTAGAAGATGGCATTATTGCAGCTGGAGCAGCACTTCAATATCTGTCTGATACCCAGCATTTACACGTCAAGCATATTTCAAATCTTCAAAGACTTGAAGAAAATAACCATGTATGGATGGATAAATTTACTATTCGAAATTTAGAGTTATTTGGCTCATCCAATGTAGGTGCAATTTCTTTGATTGATGTGTTAGATTCTTGTACTACCCCAATGGGTTCAAGAATGTTAAAAAGATGGTTGGCATTCCCTTTAAATAAAAAGCACTCTATCGAAGAACGCCATTCTGTTGTTCGATACATGATAGAAAATGAAGAGGCTAGTCTATTATTGCAAAATAAGATTAAGCAAATTGGTGATTTAGAGAGAATAATCTCGAAGGTGGCTACAGCCAGAATAAACCCCAGAGAAGTAGTTCATCTTAAATATGCTTTACAATCTTTAGTTGAGGTCAAAAAAATTAGTGAGAATAGTTCTAACTCTGTAGTTAAAAAGATTGGAGATCAAATCAATTTATGTGAATCTGTACGTGACAGAATTGAAAAAGAAATTCAGGATGATGCTCCAATAGCGCTCAATAAAGGAAGAGTTATAAAAGATGGAGTCAACTCTGAGCTAGATAAATTACGTTCTATTGCAAACTCTAGTCATGAGCATTTGCAACAAATTCTTACTAGAGAAAGTGAGAGAACAAAAATTCCTTCACTTAAAATAGCATTTAATAATGTTTTCGGATATTATTTAGAAGTTCGTAATACCCATAAAGATAAAGTCCCTGATGATTGGATTAGAAAACAAACATTGGTAAATGCCGAACGTTATATTACTGAAGAGTTAAAAGAATTGGAGGTTCAAATATTAGGGGCAGAAGGAAAAATAGCAACTATAGAATTTGATATTTATACTGAATTAGTACAAAGTTTATCAGACTATATAAGTAACATTCAAATAAACGCCCAAAAGATAGCCGAACTTGATTGTTTGCATTCTTTTGCTCAAATTTCTGTTAACAACAGTTATGTAATGCCAATAATGAATGATTCTCAAAACTTAGAAATTAAACAGGGAAGACATCCAGTTATTGAGCAACAATTAACAATTGGTGAAGAATACATTCCTAATGATATTGTATTAAATAAAGAGCACCAGCAGATTATAATGATTACTGGCCCTAATATGTCGGGTAAGTCTGCAATTTTAAGACAGACTGCATTAATTGTTATTATGGCACAAATAGGATGTTTTGTTCCGGCACAGAGCGCTAATATAGGCTTAGTAGACAAAGTATTTACTAGGGTTGGAGCTTCTGATAATATTTCTCAAGGAGAGTCTACCTTTATGGTGGAGATGAACGAGACTGCTAGCATATTAAATAATCTTTGTGAAAAAAGCCTGGTTATACTAGACGAAATAGGAAGAGGTACTAGCACTTATGATGGTATTTCAATTGCTTGGGCATTAGCTGAGTATATACACGAACATCCTACAAAAGCAAAAACACTTTTTGCAACTCATTATCATGAATTAAATGAAATGAGTCAAACCTTTAAAAGGATAAAAAACTTTAATGTTTCAGTAAAAGAAATGACCAATAAAATAATTTTTATGAGAAAATTGGTAGAAGGCGGAAGCGAACATAGTTTTGGTATTCACGTTGCAAAAATGGCAGGTATGCCATCTGTTGTAGTTTCAAGAGCTAAAACAATTATGAAGAAATTAGAAAAAGCCCACAGTCAGACACAAGTAAAAGAAACCTTAAAGCAAACGGAAGAGGATATGCAGCTAAGTTTTTTTCAACTTGATGATCCAGTCTTAGAGCAGATTAGAGATGAAATTGATAATCTAGATATTAATAGCCTTACTCCTGTTGAAGCTTTGATAAAATTAAATGAAATAAAAAAGCTAACCGGACTGTAAAAAAAACAAATAGACAGTTTGTAAACATTTAAATTTATGTTACATTTGCCGTCCCAATCAAGTAATGCGAGTGTAGCTCAGGGGTAGAGCATCACCTTGCCAAGGTGAGGGTCGTGGGTT
>JBELHW010000032.1:0-19105 GCA_042091225.1 Cryomorphaceae bacterium
CTTAATATTAATTAATTTATAAATAGCTAACTATGGCAAAAGAGAATTTTAATCGTACCAAACCACACTTAAATATTGGTACAATTGGTCATGTTGACCACGGAAAAACTACCTTGACTGCCGCTATTACCAAGGTATTGGCGGACGCTGGATTGTGTGAAGCTCAAGCGTTTGACTCTATCGATAACGCTCCAGAAGAAAAAGAAAGAGGTATCACTATTAATACTGCTCACGTTGAGTATGAAACTGCTAATCGTCATTACGCTCACGTTGACTGTCCAGGTCACGCCGACTACGTAAAGAACATGGTTACTGGTGCTGCTCAAATGGATGGTGCAATTTTAGTTTGTGCAGCGACTGATGGTCCAATGCCACAAACAAGAGAACATATTTTATTAGCTCGTCAGGTAGGTGTTCCTGCTGTTGTTGTATTCCTTAATAAAGTGGATATGGTTGACGATGAAGAGCTTTTAGAATTAGTTGAGATGGAAGTAAGAGAATTACTTTCTTTCTACGACTTTGACGGTGATAACTCACCAGTTGTTTCAGGTTCTGCACTTGGTGCATTGAATTCTGAGCCAAAGTGGGTTGAAACTGTTATGAATTTAATGGAAGCTGTTGATGCTCACATTCCTGAGCCTGTTCGTGATAATGCGAAAGACTTCCTAATGCCTATCGAAGATGTATTTACAATTACTGGTCGTGGTACTGTAGCTACTGGTCGTATTGAGACTGGTGTTGCTAACACTGGAGATGCTGTAGATATTATCGGTATGGGTGCTGAAAAACTTGGTTCTACAGTTACCGGAGTAGAAATGTTCCGTAAGATTTTAGATAGAGGTGAGGCTGGTGATAATGTTGGTATCTTATTACGTGGTATTGAGAAAGCTGACATCAGAAGAGGTATGGTAATCTGTAAGCCAGGTTCTGTAACTCCTCACACAAAGTTTAAAGCAGAGGTTTACATCCTTAAAAAAGAAGAAGGTGGACGTCATACTCCATTCCATAATAAATATCGTCCACAGTTCTACTTAAGAACTACGGATGTAACTGGTGAGATTCAACTTCCTGATGGGACTGAAATGGTTATGCCAGGTGATAACTTAACTATTACTGTTGAATTGATTTCTAAAGTAGCAATGAGCATTGGTTTAAGATTTGCAATCCGTGAGGGTGGTAGAACTGTTGGTGCTGGTCAGATTACTGAAATCGTTTCATAGTTTAGTTTTTAATTTATAGCGAAAGGAGAGATCATTTTTTGGTCTTTCCTCTTGCTATTTACGGGTGTAGCTCAATTGGTAGAGTAGTGGTCTCCAAAACCATTGGTTGGGAGTTCGAGTCTCTCCACCCGTGCTTAATAAATTATTAAAATGGCAAAATTTGTAGAATACATTAAAGAATCAGCTGACGATTTACTAAATAAAGTATCTTGGCCAACTTGGAGCGAACTTCAGAGTAGTTCTATTGTGGTTGCTGTTGCATCTTTAATTATTGCACTTATAGTTTTTGTAATGGATATTAGTTTCCAAAATATAACAAAATTTTTCTACGATTTATTTTAAAAAATAACAATGGCAGATAAGCACTGGTATGTAGTTAGAGCTATAGGAGGACAAGAAAAGAAAGTCTGTACTTACATTGAGAATGAAATTTCTCGATTGAGTTTATCTGATTTTATTTCTCAGATTTTAGTTCCAACTGAAAAAGTTTTTCAAATCAGAAATGGTAAGAAAATAAGTAAAGAACGTAACTTTTTTCCTGGCTACATTTTAATGGAAGCTAATCTTGCTGGAGAAATTCCTCACATTGTCAGATCAGTTCCTGGAGTAATTGGCTTTTTAGGTGCTACAAAAGGTGGTGAACCAGTTCCAATGCGACAGTCTGAAGTGAATAGAATACTTGGTAAGGTTGACGAATTAGCATTAACAGACGAAGAAATGGTAATCCCATTTGTTGTTGGTGAATCTGTTAAAGTTGTTGATGGTCCTTTCAATTCCTTTAGTGGTTTTATAGAAGAAATAGATGAACAAAAGAAAAAGTTAAAGGTAACGGTAAAAATATTTGGTCGTAAAACTCCTGTTGAATTGAGTTTTATGCAAGTTGAAAAAGAATAAAGTAAAAGCAATTGAGTTATAAATAAGAATTTTCGCTTCCAATAATTTCTTACTAATACTCTAAAAACTAATTAAAAATGGCAAAAGAAATAAGTAAAGTTGTAAAACTTCAAGTTAGAGGAGGCGCTGCTAATCCATCCCCTCCAGTTGGACCTGCATTAGGTGCTGCTGGTGTAAACATAATGGATTTTTGTAAGCAGTTTAATGCACGAACACAAGATAAACAAGGGAAAGTACTTCCTGTATCTATCACCGTTTACAAAGATAAATCATTTGATTTTATCATTAAAACTGCTCCTGCTGCTGTACAATTATTGGAAGCTGCAAAAAAGAAAAGTGGATCAGGTGAACCTAATAGAGTTAAAGTAGCTTCTGTTAGTTGGGATCAGGTTAAAGCAATTGCTGAAGATAAAATGGCCGATTTAAACGCATTTAGTATTGACTCCGCTATGTTAATGATAGCAGGTACTGCTAGAAGTATGGGAATTACTATTAAAGGAGGATCTGCTCCACAAAAAAACTAATTTATCATGTCAAAATTGAGTAAAAAATTAAAAGAATCAACTTCTAAAATTGACAAGAATCAGTTTTATACTGTTGATCAAGCATCAGGATTAGTTAAAGAAATTTCTAATCTAAAGTTTGATGCTTCTGTAGACATTGCTGTAAAATTAGGTGTTGACCCAAGACAAGCTAACCAAATGGTTAGAGGTGTTGTTACTTTACCGCATGGAACAGGAAAAGATGTTAAAGTACTTGCTCTTGTAACTGCAGACAAAGAAGCAGAAGCCAAAGATGCTGGAGCTGACTTTGTCGGCCTTGACGATTACATCACTAAAATTAAAGAGGGATGGACTGATGTTGATGTAATTATTACAATGCCATCTGTAATGGGTAAGCTTGGTGCTTTAGGTAGAGTTTTAGGTCCAAGAGGACTAATGCCTAACCCTAAAACAGGTACTGTAACAATGGAAGTTGGTAAAGCTGTTTCTGATGTTAAAAAAGGTAAAATTGACTTTAAGGTAGATAAATTTGGAATTATTCATTGTGCAATTGGAAAAGCTTCTTTTGATGCTAATAAAATTGCTGATAACGCAAATGAATTGTTACAAACTATCGTAAAATTAAAGCCTTCTGCTGCTAAAGGTATTTATATGCAAAGTGTGTATATGTCTAGCACAATGAGTCCTAGTATTCGAATTGACGAAAAATCAATCTAATCATAAAACATTATGACAAGAGAAGAAAAAAATAATGCAATTGTTGAGCTAGGTGCTCAATTAGCTGAAAATAAAAACTTTTATTTAACTGATATTTCAGGCTTAACCGCTGAAAGTAATAGTGACCTAAGACGCCTTTGTTTTAAAAGTGATGTCAAAATTCAGGTGATAAAAAATACATTATTAAGAAAGGCAATGGAGAAAAACGATTTCGACTTTGCTGAAATGTATGGTTCTTTAAAAGGAAATACTGCGATCATGTTTGCTGAGTCAACTAATGCTCCTGCAAAAATTATCAAAGAATTTAGAAAAAAACAAGATAAACCTATATTGAAATCTGCTTTAATCGAAGAAAGTTTTTACTTTGGAGATGATCAGGTTGAAGTATTATGTTCTCTTAAATCTAAAGAAGAATTAATAGGAGATATAATAGGATTATTACAATCGCCTCCAAAAACTGTTATTTCATCGCTACAATCAGCGGGAGGAACACTTTCTGGAATTTTAAAAACATTATCTGAGAGATCAGAATAAAACTTAGTGATTACGCACACTAATTATTTAATGCTTCCACATTAAAAACAATATTAATAAACAACTAAAACTAAAATAAAATGGCAGATTTAAAAGCTTTCGCAGATCAGTTAGTAAACTTGACTGTAAAAGAAGTAAGTGAATTAGCTGATATCTTAAAAGACGAGTATGGTATAGAGCCTGCAGCTGCTGCTGTAGCTGTTGCTGGACCTGCTGCTGGTGGTGGCGGTGACGCTGCTGAAGAGAAATCAGAATTTGATGTAGTTCTTAAAGCCGCTGGTGGTTCTAAACTTGCAGTTGTAAAACTTGTAAAAGAATTAACTGGTTTAGGTCTTAAAGAAGCAAAAGAAATCGTTGATAGCGCTCCTAAAGCTGTAAAAGAAGGTGTTGCTAAAGATGAAGCTGAAGCATTAAAAGCTCAATTAGAAGAAGCTGGTGCTGAAGTAGAGCTTAAATAAGCACTTCAAAATTTACTCAAAGGTTTAAGTTCTATTGTCCAAATAGAGCTTAAACCCTTTTGTGTTTAAAAAATAATGTGCTTGAAAAACTATAAAATATAAGTTAAACTGACTCAAAAATTATGTCTAATAGAATTAATTTTGCATCCACAAAAAATCAATTTAGTTATCCTGATTTCCTCGATATTCAAATTGGAGCATTTAGAGACTTCTTTCATATTGGAGTTTCATCTGAAAGAAGAAAAGAAGAAGGTTTATGGCGTGTTTTTAATGACCATTTTCCAATTTCTGACTCAAGAAATAATTTCGTCTTAGAATTTATTGATTACAATATTGACCCTCCAAGATACACAATCGAAGAGTGTATAGAAAGAGGTCTAACTTATAAAGTACCATTAAAAGCAAAATTAAAATTATATTGTACAGATCCAGATCACGAGGATTTTGAGACTATTGAACAAGAAGTTTTTCTTGGTTCTGTTCCTTATGTGACACCTAAAGGTTCTTTTGTAGTAAATGGTGCTGAAAGAGTAGTTGTTTCTCAACTACATCGTTCGCCAGGTGTTTTCTTTGGCCATAGTTTTCATGCAAACGGAGCTAAATTGTATTCTGCTCGTGTGATTCCATTTAAAGGTTCATGGATTGAATTTGCAACAGACATACATAATGTCATGTATGCATACATTGATAGAAAGAAAAAATTACCAGTTACTACCTTACTACGTTCTATAGGTTTTGAAAATGATAAAGATATTTTAGAAATTTTCAATCTAGCAGTTGAAGTTAGAGTTAGTAAGGCAGCACTTAAAAGAGTAGTAGGTAGAAAATTAGCAGCAAGAATCCTTAAAACTTGGATTGAAGATTTCGTTGACGAAGATACTGGTGAAGTTGTTTCAATTGAAAGAAATGAAGTAATTATCGATCGTGAAACTATTATTGAAAAAGAACACATCGAAGACATAATTGAATCAGGTTCTAAGACTGTTCTGCTACATAAAGAAGATGTAAGTAGCTCTGAATATGCAATCATCTATAATACTCTTCAAAAAGACCCAACAAACTCTGAGAAAGAAGCTGTTATATACATATACAGACAATTAAGAAATGCTGAGCCACCTGATGAAGAAACAGCAAGAGGAATTATTGATAAATTATTCTTCTCTGATCAAAGGTATAGTCTTGGTGAAGTTGGACGATTTAGAATTAATAAAAAATTAGGATTAGAAGTTGACTCTGAGATTCAAATCTTAACTAGAGAAGATATTATATCGATTATCAAAAACCTTATTGAATTAGCTAATTCAAAAACAAATGTTGATGATATTGATCACCTGAGTAATAGAAGAGTTAGAACAGTTGGAGAGCAATTATCTAACCAATTTAGTTTAGGTCTTTCAAGAATGGCAAGAACCATTCGAGAAAGAATGAATGTAAGAGATAATGAAGTTTTTACTCCTGTAGATTTAATTAATGCAAAGACACTTTCATCTGTTATTAATTCATTCTTTGGAACGAATCAGTTGTCACAATTTATGGATCAAACAAATCCATTAGCAGAAGTTACACACAAAAGAAGAATGTCTGCACTAGGACCTGGAGGTCTTTCAAGAGAAAGAGCTGGTTTTGAGGTAAGGGACGTCCATTATACTCACTACGGAAGACTTTGTCCTATTGAAACCCCAGAAGGACCAAATATTGGTCTTATTTCTTCACTATGTGTTTTTGCAAAAGTAAACAACTTAGGTTTTATTGAAACTCCTTATCGTCCGGTTACTGATGGTATTGTTGATTTAAAAGCAGATCCAATTTACTTAAGTGCTGAGGAGGAAGACAAAATGACTATTGCCCAAGCAAATGCTCCAGTTGATGAAAAAGGAATCTTTGGCGATGATAGAATAAAGTCTCGTTACGAAGGAGATTATCCTGTAACAGAACCTTCAAATATAAATTTAATTGACGTTGCACCTAACCAAATTGCATCAATTGCTGCATCTTTAATACCGTTTTTAGAGCATGATGATGCAAACCGTGCATTGATGGGATCTAACATGATGCGTCAGGCTGTTCCTTTACTACAAGCTGATGCTCCTGTTGTTGGTACTGGACTAGAGCCACATGTTGCAAAGGATTCTAGAGTATTAATTAATTCTGAGGGTAAAGGTGTTGTAGAATATGTAGATTCTTCAGAAATACACATTCGATATGAAATAGAAGACTCGGTAAAACTTCTTACATTTGATGAAGATGTAAAGGTTTATCCTCTAATTAAATTTAAAAAGACTAATCAGAACACATGTATAAATCTTAAACCAATTGTTAAAGTTGGTGATAAGGTAACAAAAGGCCAAGTACTTTGTGAAGGTTATGCAACTCAAAATGGTGAATTAGCAATTGGTAGAAACCTAAAAGTTGCTTTTATGCCATGGAAAGGTTATAACTTTGAGGATGCTATTGTTTTAAGTGAAAGAGTTGTAAGAGAAGATTTATTTACTTCTATTCACATTGAAGAAATGGTTGTTAATGTTCGTGATACTAAGCGAGGAGCTGAAGAACTTACTGCTGACATTCCTAATGTTAGTGAAGAAGCAACTCGAGACTTAGACGAAAATGGAATGATTCGTGTTGGTGCTGAAGTTAAAGCTGGCGATATTATTATTGGAAAGATTACTCCAAAGGGAGAATCGGACCCTACGCCAGAAGAAAAACTTCTGAAAGCTATTTTTGGAGATAAAGCTGGTGATGTAAAAGATGCTTCTTTAAAAGCTAGACCTTCTTTCAAAGGAGTAGTTATTGATAAAAAGCTTTTTTCTAAATCTATCAAGGACAAAAGAACTAGAGCAATGGATAAAGAATCTGTTGCAGTTTTAGAAAAAGAATACAATGTTAAAACAGCAGAATTAAAGTCTAAATTGGTATCAAAACTATTTACTTTATTAAGTGGTAAAACCTCTCAAGGTGTTATAAATGGTTTAGGTGAAAAGTCTATTGCTAAAGGTGTTAAATATACTTTAAAATCTCTTCAAGCACTAGATTTCGAAATTTTAGACTATAGATCAACTAAATGGGTTGTTGACAAAGAGTTGAATTCAAATGTTCAAACTTTATTAAACAACTATTTAACTAAGAACAGCGAACTGCAAGGTGAATTTAGACGAGAAAAGTTTGTTATTACTGTTGGTGATGAGTTACCAGCTGGAGTACTAAAACTTGCCAAAGTTTACGTTGCTAAAAAACGTAAAGTTCAAGTTGGTGATAAATTAGCTGGACGTCATGGTAACAAAGGTATTGTTGCTAAAATCGTTCGTGACGAAGATATGCCTTTCCTAGAAGATGGAAGTACTGTAGATATTGTCTTAAATCCGCTAGGTGTACCTTCAAGGATGAATTTAGGTCAGATTTATGAAACTGTCTTAGGTTGGGCAGGTCAAAAACTTGATAGAAAGTATTTTACTCCTGTATTTGATGGTGCATCAATTGACGACATTAATAAAGAAACCGATGAAGCAGGACTACCAAGATATGGTCAAACTTACTTATATGATGGTGGATCAGGTGAAAGATTTGATCAACCTGCAACGGTTGGTATTATTTACATGCTAAAACTTGGTCACATGGTTGATGACAAGATGCATGCAAGATCTATCGGACCTTACTCTCTAATTACTCAACAACCATTAGGAGGTAAAGCTCAGTTTGGAGGTCAGAGACTTGGAGAAATGGAAGTTTGGGCATTAGAAGGATATGGTGCTGCTAATATCTTACAAGAGATGTTAACAGTTAAATCAGATGATGTAATTGGTCGTGCTAAGGCATACGAGTCTATTGTAAAAGGTAGTCCAATGCCTAATCCTGGAATTCCAGAATCATTTAATGTATTGATGCATGAACTTATGGGACTTGGACTAAAAGTTTCACTAGACTAATTTTAAAAATCTTAAAACTCTATATATAATAGACATGGCAGTAAGAAAAGGTAAAAAAGAAGTTAATAATAGTTTCACAAGTATAACAATTAGCTTAGCATCGCCAGAAAATATTTTGGCAAAGTCAAGTGGTGAAGTTACTAAACCAGAAACTATCAACTATAGAACTTATAAACCAGAAAGAGATGGTTTATTTTGTGAAAGAATTTTTGGACCTACCAAAGATTTTGAATGTCACTGTGGGAAGTACAAAAGAATTCGTTACAAAGGAATTATTTGTGACAGATGTGGTGTTGAGGTAACCGAGAAAAAAGTTCGTAGAGAAAGAACTGGACACATTCAGTTAGTTGTTCCTGTAGCTCATATTTGGTATTCTAAATCTAATCCAAATAAAATTGGATATCTTCTAGGATTGCCTGGTAAGAAACTTGACATGATAATTTATTATGAAAGATATGTTGTTGTTCAAGCTGGTACTGCTGTTGATAATGAAGGTCAACCTTTAAATTACATGGACTTCTTAACTGAAGACGAATACCTTGATGCTTTAGAAAGAATTCCTGCTGAAAACAGATATTTAGATGATGAAGACCCAAATAAGTTTATTGCTAAAATGGGTGCTGAAGCTTTAATTGAATTATTGAAGCGTCTTGATTTAGATCAATTATCTTACGACTTAAGACATAAGGCTAACACAGAAACTTCTCAACAAAGAAAAGCAGAAGCTTTAAAACGTCTTCAAGTTATAGAGGCATTTAGAGATGCTGGCTCAAGAATTGAGAATAAGCCTGAGTGGATGATAGTTAAAGTTATTCCTGTTATTCCACCGGAATTAAGACCTTTGGTGCCTCTTGATGGTGGTAGATTTGCTACTTCAGACTTAAATGATTTATATCGAAGAGTTATTATTAGAAATAATCGTTTAAAACGATTAATTGAAATTAAAGCTCCAGAAGTTATATTAAGAAATGAAAAAAGAATGCTCCAAGAATCTGTTGATTCATTGTTTGATAATTCAAGAAAATCAAGCGCTGTTAAAACAGAATCTAATAGAGCGTTAAAATCATTATCGGATAGTTTAAAAGGAAAGCAAGGTCGTTTTCGTCAAAACTTGTTAGGGAAACGTGTTGATTATTCAGCTCGTTCTGTAATTGTTGTTGGTCCTGAACTAAAAATGCACGAATGCGGTATCCCTAAAAACATGGCAGCCGAGCTTTACAAGCCATTTATCATTCGTAAAATGATCGATAGGGGTATTGTAAAAACAGTCAAGTCTGCTAAAAAAATTATTGACAAAAGAGAACCAGTTGTTTGGGATATTTTAGAAAACGTGATGAAAGGACATCCTGTTTTATTAAACAGAGCTCCAACTCTTCACCGTTTAGGTATTCAAGCTTTCCAACCTGTAATGATTGAAGGAAAAGCGATTCGCTTACATCCTTTAGTTTGTACTGCTTTTAATGCCGATTTTGACGGTGACCAAATGGCAGTGCATTTACCTTTAGGAGAAGCAGCTGTTTTAGAGGCTCAATTATTAATGTTGGCTTCACACAATATATTAAATCCTGCTAATGGTGCTCCAATAACTGTACCTTCTCAGGATATGGTTTTAGGTCTATATTACATGACTAAGTCTTTAAAAAATGCTAAAGGCGAAGGTTTATCTTTTTACTCAGATCAAGAAGTTAAAATTGCTTATAATGAGGGAAGAGTTGCATTACATGCGATTATTAAAGTTAAAACTCCTGTATTAGAAAATAACAAACTTGTTTCTAAAATTATTGAAACAACTACAGGAAGAGTTTTATTTAATGAATTTGTTCCTGAAGAGGTAGGTTATGTAGACAAAATTCTTACTAAAAAAGCTTTAAGAGATATCATCGGAGAAATTCTTAAAGTTTCTGGTATTGCAAAAACTTCAGAGTTTTTAGATAATATTAAAGGTATTGGTTACTCAATGGCTTTCAAAGGAGGTTTGTCGTTTAATTTAGGAGATGTAATAATTCCTGAAGAAAAAGACAATATGGTTAATGATGCTTATGGTCAGGTAGATGAAGTTTCATCAAACTATAACATGGGATTCATTACAAATAACGAAAGATATAATCAGGTAATTGATATTTGGTCTAACACAAATGCTCACCTTACTGAAAAAGTAATGCGTCAATTAAGTTCAGATAAAGAAGGATTCAATTCTGTTTATATGATGCTTGACTCAGGTGCGAGAGGATCGAAAGAACAAATTAAGCAGTTAGGTGGAATGAGAGGTTTGATGGCAAAGCCACAGAAGTCTGGTGATAAAAGTGGTGCAGCGATTATTGAAAACCCTATTATTGCTAACTTTAAAGAGGGTTTATCAATTTTAGAGTACTTTATTTCTACTCACGGTGCTCGTAAAGGTCTTGCTGATACAGCTCTTAAAACTGCAGATGCTGGTTACTTAACTAGAAGATTAGTGGACTCATCTCAAGATGTTGTTGTTACTATTGACGATTGTGGTACTTTAAGAGGTCTAGAAGTTTCTGCATTAAAGAAAAATGATGAAATTACCGAACCCTTATCAGATCGAATTGTTGGAAGAGTTTCTCTTCATGAGGTTTATGATTCTAAAGACAATTTAATTGTTGGTGCTAGCGAATTGATTACGGAAGTTATTGCTGAAGAAATTGAAGCAGCTCAAATTGAAACTGTTGAAGTTAGATCTGCATTGACTTGTGAGTCTAAAAGAGGTATTTGTTCAAAATGTTATGGTAGAAACTTATCTACTGCAAACATGGCAGTTCCTGGAGATACAGTAGGTGTTGTTGCAGCTCAATCAATCGGAGAACCTGGTACTCAGCTTACTTTAAGAACTTTCCACTTTGGTGGAACTGCATCTAAAATTGCTTCTGAATCTAGTGTAATTGCTAAATTTGATGGAAGATTAGAGATAGATGATTTAAAAACAATTGCATCTAAAAATGAGGATGGTAAGGATATTCAGCTAGTAATAAGTAGAACTTCCGAGGCAAGAGTTATTGATGAAAAATTAGGAATCGTATTATCAACATCAAATATTCCTTATGGTTCTATTCTTTATGCTAATTCTGGAGACAAAGTTAAAAAAGGAACATTAGTTTGTAATTGGGATCCATATAATGCAGTTATTATTTCTGAACTTGGTGGTAAAATCGACTTTATGGACATTAAAGAAGGTTTGTCTTATAGAGTAGAATCAGATGAGCAAACCGGATTTGAAGAGAAAGTAATGATTGAAAGAAAGGATAAAACTCTTAATCCTACTATTAAAGTATTAGATAAAAAAGGAGTTGCACTAAGAAATTATAGTGTTCCAGTTAAAGCCCACCTTACTGTCAACGACGGTGAACAAATTAAGCCAGGAAAAATTATAGCTAAGATTCCTAGATTAGCTTCTTCATTAGGTGATATTACAGGAGGTCTTCCTAGGGTTACAGAGTTATTTGAAGCTAGAAACCCTTCTAATCCTGCTGTCGTTACAGAAATTGATGGTATCATTAATTTCGGACCAAAGATTAAAAGAGGTAATAAAGAGGTTATTGTAACTTCTAAATCTGGTGAAATAAAGAAATATTTGATTCCACTTTCTAAGCATATTCTTGTTCAAGAAAATGATTTTGTTAAGTCTGGTATGCCTTTATGTGATGGTGCTATAACACCGTCGGATATTTTGCGTATTAAAGGACCTACAGCTGTCCAAGAGTATATTGTAAATGAAATTCAGGAAGTATATCGTTTACAGGGAATGAAAATTAATGATAAGCATTTTGAAGTTATCGTAAGACAAATGATGCGTAAAATGAATATCATTGATGCTGGAGACACTAAATTCTTAGATGGTCAAACTGTTACTAAGCTAGAGTTTATGGAAGAGAATGATCGTATTTATGGAACTAAAGTGATTGAAGATTCTGGTGATTCTGATACTCTTAAAGTAGGTCAAATTGCATCTGCTCGTAAGATTCGCGAAGAAAACTCAAGGCTTAAGCGTAAAGATTTAAAACCTGTAACTTCTCGTGAAACAGTTCCTGCTACAAGCGAACAAGTTATTCAAGGAATCACCCGTGCAGCATTACAAACAAATAGTTGGGTTTCAGCTGCATCTTTCCAAGAAACTACTAAAGTTCTTAACGCTGCTGCTATTAATGGCAAACGCGATAACCTACAAGGACTTAAAGAAAACGTTATAGTAGGTCATAAAATCCCTGCTGGTACTGGACTGAAAATTTACGATGATATAGTTGTAGGTTCTCAAGAAGAGTATGACAGATTACAAGAATCTATTTCTGATGATTTAGAGGAAACAATTACTGAATAAAATATATGTCAGAAGAAAAAAAGCAAAAAGGTTTAAATATCGAGTTAACAGAAGAAGTAGCTGAAGGTACATATAGCAATCTTGCTATTATTAATCACTCTCCTAGCGAGTTTGTGGTTGATTTTATAAAGGTAATGCCTGGTGTACCTAAAGCTAAGGTTAAGTCACGAATCGTATTAACTCCCCAGCACACCAAAAGATTTATGAAAGCATTGATCGATAATGTAAATAAATTTGAGAAACAGCATGGAGAGATTAAAAATATTGAACAGACTCCAATACCTTTAAACTTTGGAGGACCAACCGCTGAAGCATAAAAAAAGCCCACTCATTTGAGTGGGCTTTTTTTATATAGGTTTATTATTTTTCACCTAACATTTTAAGCATTTTAAAATGTTCGCTAAGTGCAATAAAATAATTTTTTTGTGAATAGTAGGGTAGATCATATTTCTTTGCTTTTTCTTGAACTATAGAAGAGATATTTTTATAATGAACATGACATACATTAGGAAATAAATGATGCTCTACCTGATAATTTAAGCCTCCTACAAACCAAGAAAACAATTTACTAGCTGGAGCATAATTAGATGTTGTTTGCAGTTGGTGTATAGCCCAATTATTCTCAATAGTACCCTCTTTATTTACTTCAGGATAATCACATTCTGGCATTACGTGTGCTGTTTGAAAAATTGTAGCTAAAATAAATCCCGCAACAAAATGTAAAGAAACAAAGCAGAGTAGCCAAAAGCCAAATGAAAGGTTAGGAATTAACAATAAAGGAATAACTAGCATGTATGCATAATATATAACTTTCCATACAACCATTTCTAACATTAAAGGCCAATATTCTTTTTTAGCGATAACACCGTCTTTTTTAAAATCATTAAGTTGCTTAAATTCTTTGTTTGTTGACCAAGAAATTGTCATGAGGGAATAGAAAAACCAGGCGTAATATTGTTGAAACTTGTGTATTTTCTTTAATGGAGCTGTAGGGTTAAACCTTAGCAAAGGCATCGGACTCACATCAGGGTCAAAACCTTCCACATTTGTAAAAGTATGGTGCAATCTATTGTGTTGAATTCTCCAATTTTTGGCGCTACCACCAAGAAAGTTTAATGTGATTCCAAATAAGGTATTTATAGATTTATTTTTTGAGAAAGCACCATGATTTGCATCATGCATTACAGAAAGTCCAATACCTGCCATTCCAACACCCATTAAAACCCACATAAACCAAAAAAGCCATGGATTTGAAATGGTATTTCCTAATAGCATAATTAAATAAGGAACAACATATAAAGATATCATAAAGATACTTTTGAAAATCATATTCCAATTACCAAATCTTGAAATTTTATTTTTTTTAAAATACTCGTCAACTGCTTGTCTTAAGTCAGTTATAAACTCCTTTGAGTGGGTTTTGTCAAATTTTGCAGTTTTCATATTGTAAAAATTGTTAAGGAACAAAGATAGTTATTTATTTTTTGGCTGTTAATAGATAGTTGAAGTAATCTGTACTTTTTAATAATTTATTACCATACCAACTAAACATCTCTCCATCTATAATTTTTACATCCGATTTTGGCATTAATTTTTGTAAGTCTCTTTTATGTTTTTCTTTGAAAGGAAATGGTTCTGAGGATAACAAAATGATATCTGGATTTAACTTTTTTATATCTTCTTCAGTAATTTCAGGATATCTGTTTGAATATACAGAACATACGTTGTGCCATCCTAGTTTAGATAACATATTATTTATGAATGTATTTTGATTTACAGACATAAACGGATTTTTCCAAATTAAGTATAAAACTGATTGAACCTCTTTTTTATGAATTTTAATTTTTTTAAATCTGTAATTTATTTCATTTGATAAATTAATAGATTCGGTTTTTTTATTTGTTAATGCTCCAATCTTATTAATCATTTCTGTAGCCTGTTTTAAGTTTGTTATATCACTAATCCAAACTGGGTACTGATTCATTAATTCTTTTAATTTTAACTCTTCATTTTCTTCTTTATTTGCAATAATTAAGTCGGGATTAAGAGAATGTATTTTGTCTAATTTAAAATTTTTAGTTCCTCCAACTTTATCTATTGATCTAGTAATATTTTTTGGATGAATGCAAAATTTAGTAATTCCAACTAATTTGTCTTTTAAGCCTAAATAAATAAGTAATTCTGTTTGAGAAGGTACAAGAGATACAATTCTTTGAGGAACTTTTTCTAACTCTATGGTTCTATTTAATTGGTCAACGAATTGCATTATTCAATAAAACCTTGATCTTTCATCCAATCGTCATTGAAAATTTTACCTACATACCTAGATCCATGGTCATGAAACAAGATAACAACAACATCGTCTTTTGTTAATTGGCTTTTAAGTTGGTCTAATGCCGCTGCAGCGCTACCACAAGAATAACCTACCATTATACCTTCTTCTTTCGCAATTTTTCGTGCATATATAGCACCATCTTTATCGGTTACTTTTTCGAAATGATCAATAATATCAAAATCAACATTTTCAGGAATAATATCTTCCCCAATTCCTTCTGTGATATAAGAATAAATCTCTTTTTCATCAAAAATACCTGTTTCATGGTATTTTTTATAAACTGATCCATATGAATCTACTCCCCATATTTTGATGTTTGGATTTTTTTCTTTTAAATATTTACCTATTCCTGAGATTGTCCCACCAGTACCTACACCAACAATAAAATGTGTTATTTTTCCATCTGTTTGCTCCCATATTTCTGGTCCAGTTGTTTCGTAATGAGCTAATCTATTAGATAAATTATCGTACTGATTAGGATAGAAAGAATTTGGAATTTCTTTATTTAAACGTTTAGCAACTGAATAATATGAATCTGGATGATCTGGGGCAACGTTAGTTGGACAAACATGAACTTCTGCGCCCATTGCTTTCAGAATATCCATTTTTTCTTTCGATTGTTTGTCCGAAATCGTACAAATCAGTTTATATCCTCTTTGAATACATCCAAGGGCAAGACCCATACCAGTATTGCCTGATGTTCCTTCAATAATTGTTCCTCCCGCTTTGATAAGACCTTGTTTTTCGGCATCATCAATCATTTTGATTGCCATTCTATCTTTTGTTGAATGACCAGGGTTGAAACTTTCTACTTTAGCTAAAATTAAAGCTTCAGTTTTAATAGTCTTGTTTAATTTTACTAGAGGAGTGTTGCCAATAGTCTCTACAATATGGTTAAAGTATTTCATGGTACAAATTTATCAATTTAAGATGGTATTTATTCAAAACGAATAGTTTTTATTGGTCTTATTTTACTAACCAAGTATGTAGGTATTATTAAAACTAAAAAGGAAATTAGTATAATCGTAATATTTAAAGCTATAATTTCTTTAAAATCGAAAAATACTGGTACCTCACTCATATAATAAGTTGCCTTATCTAGTTTTAAAAACTTAAATTCTTTTTGAATAAATAATAGCACAAAAGCAAAAACATTTCCAAATAACAAACCTCTAGACATTATATAATTAGTAAAATACAAAAATATTTTTCTTATTCCCCAATCGTTCAAACCTAGAGATTTTAATACTCCAATCATTTGTATTCTTTCCAAAATAAGAATAAATAAAAGAGTAGTTATGTTTATCATAGCTACTATCATCATTAAAACGATAATGATTATGGTATTAATGTCTTGTAATTTTAACCAATTAAAAAGTTGAGGATTTAAATCTGTTATGTTTTGAGCAATTAAATCGTAACCTACTTCACTATTTATAAGGTTGGTAGTTGAAATTAAATTTTCAAGAGATGAACTTTTTATTTCTAGTCCACCACATTCGTCTTTTTGCCATTTGTTCAGTTTCTGAATGTGTTTTAAATCACCAATTATATAGAGGTCGTCGAATTCGCTAAGTCCAGAGTCGTAAATAGCACTTACATAGAGTTTTCTAGCTCTGGTGGGCTTTTGTATAAAATAAGTAGTAAATGAATCTCCAACCTTGAGTTTTAACTTATTTGATATGGAACTAGAAATTATTATTTCATTACTTGTTTTAATAGAATCATAAATAGGGATTTTTCCGTTAAGTAAATAATTTTCAAAAAAAGATAAAGAATAATTATTATCAATTCCTTTTAAAACAATCCCATAAATTTCTTCTTCTGTTTTTATCAAACCTGCTTTGGTTGCAAATTTTTGAACATCTTCTACTCCTTCTAATTTAGAAATTTTATTTTTGAGTTCGTTAGAGTTTGGCAATAGTTTAGATTCGAAAGAGTTGTCTTTGGATAAATGACTAAGTTGGATATGAGAACCATAACCAATAACTTTATCTCTAATTTCATTTTGAAAACCATTAATTATCGAAATAGAAATTAGCATTATTGAAAGACTCAAACTCACTGCTAGTATTGCTACTCGCATAACAGGTCTGGAATAACGATGTTCTGATTTGCCAATTAAACGTTTGGCTATAAAAAATGATAAATTCATAATTATGAAATATAAATGTACACAATTATTTATTTTTTTGGCTCTTGCTACTTGTTTATCTTGTACTAAGGCACAAATTAAATTAGGAGCAGATCAAACTAATAATTATTTCCCTTTATTGGAAAACAAAAATATAGCTAGAGTAGCAAATCAAACATCTATTATTAAAGGTGTTCATTTAGTAGATTCTTTACTTAATGCTAATTTTAAGCTACAAAAAGTATTCAGTCCAGAGCATGGTTTTAGAGGAAAAGCAGATGCAGGAAGTTTTATAGAAAATGAAATAGATAAACTTAGTGGCTTACCTATAGTTTCTCTCTACGGAAAGAATAAAAAACCATCAAAAGAACAATTAAAAAATATTGATATTATTCTCTTTGATATTCAAGATGTCGGTGCCCGTTTTTATACCTATATCTCTACCTTACATTATGTGATGGAAGCTGGAGCTCAAAATAATATACCTGTTCTTGTTTTAGACAGACCAAACCCTAATATCCATTATGTAGATGGACCAATTTTAGATACCGCATACTCTTCTTTTGTTGGCATGCATCCTATTCCTGTTGTTCACGGAATGACAATAGGAGAGTATGCTCAAATGATAAACGGACAAGCTTGGCTTAAAAATGGACTTACTTGTGACTTAACAGTTATTAAGATGATTAATTATGATAGACAAACTAAATATGATTTACCGATAAATCCTTCCCCTAATCTTCCAAATAGTATTTCTGTTAACCTTTACCCTTCATTATGTTTTTTTGAAGGTACTAATGTAAGCGTAGGAAGAGGAACGAATATTCCTTTTCAGCATTTTGGCGCTCCCTATTTAAAATCTAATTACTCTTTTACTCCATCTAGTGGGCCGGGTTCTAAATATCCAAAGCACGAAAATGTCAGGTGCTTTGGTAAAGATTTACGAAACGAAAACTCTTTGAGCCAGATTAATTTAGAATACCTTCTTTTTGCTTATCAGAATTGTGATGACAAAGAAAGTTTTTTTAATACTTTTTTTGATAAACTTGCAGGAGGAAAAAAGTTGAAAAATCAAATAATTTCAGGGATGTTATCAAGTGAAATCCGTCAATCGTGGCAAAAAGATTTGCAAGAGTTTAAGCAAATGAGAGAACCATATTTGATTTATTAAATATTCTTTATTTAAGAATATCTTTTACTATTTATTTCAGTTCGGGAATTATTTCTTTTTTAAACCAATCATTTTTAGCTTGCCATATATTATTTCTTGGAGAAAGGTGGGGCAATACAAAGTAATTAGGTAAATAATCTTGAAAATTACGAACAGTTTCAGTTAAGTTTTTTTTTTGCATCTTTTCCTAAATAATAATCCTGAGAATACTTGCCAACTAGCAAAATTAGCTTTACATCTTTCATTTGATTTAGTAGGCTGTTGTGCCAGAAAGGAGCACATTCTTTTCTTGGTCATAAATCTCCAGATTTTCCCTTTCCAGGGTAACAAAATCCCATAGGAATAAGTGCAATTTTTTTCGGATTATAAAATGTTTTTTATCTACATTTAGCCATTCTCTTAAATTGGATCCGCTTTGGTCATCCCAAGGAATTCCACTTTTATGAACGACTTTACCCGGAGCTTGTCCTATAATTATAATCTTACTTGATTCAACAGCAGATAGAACAGGTCGTGGACCAAGCTCTAAATATGGAGAGCAAATTGTGCATTTTGATATTTCTTGCAATAATTTTTCCAAATCTGATAATATAAAAGAACTTATAATAAGCTATCTGATTGCTGCTTTAAGCTTGTCTACAATTTCGAAAACAGCAGGACAAACCTCTACATTTTTTTTGGTAAGATGTAAGATTTGAGATTGTTTTACTCTGTCGGTATGAGGATATTCTCTACATGCTTTAGGGCGAACGTCATAAATACTACATCTATTATCATCTCCTAAAAATGTACAAGGTGTTTTTTTTAAAACATACTCTTTATCCTCATCAAGTTTTAAATATTTATCGGTTAAAACAGAAGGTTTTGTTCTCAAGTGTTT
>JBELHW010000033.1:0-14089 GCA_042091225.1 Cryomorphaceae bacterium
GTCATAACCCCCTCTTTGAGTTTTAATTACACACCTGATTTTTCTAAGTCTTCATTTGGTTTTTATGAAAGTGTTGTTTCTGATGAAGCTGGCAACCTACAGGATTATTCTATCTTTCAAAATGGGGTTTATGGTTCTCCCAGTAGTGGCGAGCAAGGTAATGTTCGTCTTAGTTTGAGTAACATTTTAGAAATGAAAGTTGACAATAAAAAAGACACACTAAATACCATCAAAAAGATAAAGATTTTGGAGAGTCTCAATTTATCATCTGCTTACAATATTTTTGCAGATTCCATGAATCTTTCGATGATATCCTTAAATGCTAGGACAAGAGTGTTAAATGGTTTTAACATAAACTTTAGAGCAAGCTACGATCCATATAAAATGAATTACAACGGTCAGCGTATCAATTCAATGTATATCAATGGTTCCTTTAAATTAGGTCGTTTAAACTCAATGAATACAACGGTTAGCTATCAGTTAAATAATAATGGAAATCGCTCTGAAGAAAATGACATAAATTCCAATTGGAATTATATTAACTTCGATATTCCTTGGAGTTTAAGCTTCAACTACTCATACGATCTGAGAAAAACATTACTTGAGCCGACAATAACTCAATCTTTAGGTTTTAGTGGAGACGTTAAGTTAACGAAAAAATGGAAGCTTGGTTTTCGATCAGGTTATGATTTTGATGCTAAGACACTATCACACACTTCAATTGATATTTATAGAGACTTACATTGCTGGGAGATGTTATTCAAATGGATACCATTTGGATATCATCAGAGTTACAACTTTACGATTAGAGTAAAAGCATCAACCCTGCAAGATCTAAAATGGGAGAAGAAGAAGGATTGGTATGACTATTAATCACAAATCCAATTATGTAAAATCTTTTTTCCATATGGTGTTAAAATAGATTCTGGATGAAACTGAACACCTTTTAAATCGTATTTTTTATGTGATATTGCCATTATAAGTTCATCAGATTTAGCCGTTATCTTCCAGTCATTAAAAGCATTTTCATGGTCAATAACCCATGAATGATAGTGACCAACTTGAACGGGATTTTTTAAGCCTCTAAAGAGTGATTCTTCAAAATCCACTTCAGTTAAAACAGAATGTTCTCCATGTTTTGTGTTCTTAATGTTTCGTAAGCGAAGCCCAAAAAACACTCCAAGTGCTTGGTGACCTAAACAAATTCCTAATATGCTTTTTTTTGTTTTAAAATTTCGAATAAAATCCATTAACATATTTGCTTCTTGAGGTAAGCCTGGACCGGGTGATATAATAATTTTATCATAGGCATCGGCACAATAATCAGTAATTTTATCATTTCTAATTACATGAACTTCCTCTACAAATTGCTCAACAATATGAACAAGGTTGTAAGTGAATGAGTCGTAGTTATCTATTATTAGGATTTTCACTTTAGTAAAGCCAATTCATCTTCAATCTTAGTATATGTCATTTTTAAACCCTCATTAAGTGAAATTTTATGCTTCCATCCAATCCTTTCAATTTTTTTGACGTTTAATAGTTTTTTTGGCGTTCCGTTTGGCTTCGTTGTATCAAATTCAATTTCTCCCTTATAACCAGTTATTTTTTTGATTGTCAAGGCCAATTCTTTTATGCTTATGTCCTTACCTGTGCCAATATTTATGATTCCAGATTCGTTGTAATGTTCCATTAAATGAAAACAAGCTTCTGCACAATCATCAACATGCATAAATTCTCTCATAGCAGAACCATCACCCCATATTAGGACTTTTTCATTTTCTTTCATTTTTGCTTCATGAAATTTTCGAAGTAAGGCAGGTAACACATGAGCTGTTTGTAAATTGTAATTATCGTTTGGCCCATACATATTTGTGGGCATTACAGAAATAAAATTACAGTTGTATTGATGTCTATAAGCGTCGCATAATTTTATACCTGCAATTTTAGCAATTGCATAGGGTTCGTTAGTGGACTCTAAAGTGCTTGTTAAAAGGGAGTTTTCTGATATAGGTTGAGTTGCCATTTTAGGATAAATACATGAGCTGCCCAGAAACAAAAGCTTTTTCACTCCGGCCAGATAAGCGTTATGTATCACGTTATTCTGAATCATAAGGTTATCATAAATAAACTCTCCTTTAAGAGTGCTGTTTGCTAATATACCCCCCACCTTAGCAGCTGCCAAAAAGACATAATCGATCTTATTTTCTTTAAAAAAACTATCAACTTGATTACTATTTCTTAAATCCAATTCTGACGAAGATTTGAGTAAAAGGTTAGTAAAGCCATTTTTTTGAAGCAATCTAACAATTGACGAACCGACAAGGCCAGTATGCCCAGCCACATATATAGAAGATGATTTTTCCATCAAAACAAAAATATTAGGGTTTTTGAAAATATTGTGGTAATTTTCTTAGTGGTTTTAAAAACGGTAAAAAAAAGGGCATTTTCAGTTTATTCAGTTCCCAAGCAATTCGATCTTCCTTGTTTGCCTTAATCCTGTGTGTTAAAGACTGATTACTAACCCCTCCCTCACGCATTATAACAGTTGTTTTAGGTAGATACACTGTTTTTATTTGCTGCTTATAAAGAAAGCGCAACATTAACTCATAATCAGCAGCACTTTTTAAATTAAGGTTAAAACAACCAAATTTATTATAAATACTCTTTTTAACAAATAGTGTTGGATGTGGTGGCATCCAACCGTACTTAAAAGAAGTTCTGTTGTAAGGTCCAGATTTCCAATAGCGTTTAATTATTTCTGAATTAGCTTTATCAACATAACATAAATCAGCGTACAATGCATCCTTATCAGCTATTAAATCTACCGTGTCTTGTATTACATTTGAGTAGGCATACATATCATCTGAATTCAAGATTCCGATAAGGTCTCCTGTAGCTAATTTTAGCCCTTTGTTCATAGCATCATATAAACCTTTATCTGTTTCTGAGATATATATAGAGCTAGAGGCATGATTTTTAATGATTTCAACAGTATTGTCTGTAGAGTTTCCATCCACAAAGATGTGCTCAATATTATCGTAAGATTGGGAGGAAACAGAATGAATACAATCCTTTAAAGTGTGCGCGCTATTGTAAGTAACAGTTATAATACTAACTTTCATTAGAATCGATCTTTTTTTATTGTAGCAGGATTTCCTTGGTAAATTTTATTAGGTTTCAAGTGGTTTGTTGCCACTGACCCTACACTAAGGACGCTAGCTTCATTGCATATAACGCCTGGACAAACAATAGATTTCGCTCCAATCCATACACCTTCTTTTAGATTAATCTCACCAATTATTAAGTCAAATGATTTAGATTTATAATCGTGATTTCCTGTAAGTAACATTGCTCCTTGCGAAATACATACATTTGAGTCAATAGTCACATTTGCTAAATTGTCAATCCAAACATCCTCTCCTATCCAAACATGATCTCCAAGACGTAATCTCCAAGGGTATTTAATGTTTACATTAGGCTTTATAACAAGGCCTTTGCCAAATTTACATCCAAATAGATAGAGCATCCATTTCTTTAAAAAAAAAGGCCAAGGAAAAGGTGTTCTAAGGAAAAGGTAGCTAACGATCATCCATAAAAAGATTTTAGTTTTTGATCCAGGTTTAAACCAATCATTTTTAAAAGTATTTAACTCCATATTTATAATTTTAAATTAAAATGATTGGCTAACTCATTTCTCATTTCTTCTTTTGATTTTAAAGGAGAAATCAATTTCTTACCTTCATAGTACTTTAAATCTACCAACATTCTGTACCAAAATCCCTGAAAAAAATGAAAGAAAAAACCTCTAATCCCATCTAAAAAACCTAGCTTGATAAAATAACGATAGGTGAAATACAAAATAGGTCTAATGATAATTGGTAATTGATTATATAAATATACTTTTACTAATCGTTTATATTTTGCATTGTTGGGTGCGTTTAAAACATCTTTATCAATTGGTAAAAAATGATATTTCTGATTTAGTATTTCAACTGCTTCTCTTGAAGCATACTTGTTATGCTTTTCAATCCACCAACTTGAGTTATTCAAATTATGATCAATAAAGTGGTGTCTTAATTTTTTTGATTTTTGATTTTCGACAACAATATGTTCATCCATCCATCGCTGTTCCATTTTAGCTGATCCTGTTTTCCAAACTCGTAAAATTGCAGGTGATTCTCCAAACCTAATTTGTTTTCCTTTAAAGATTACTCTTAAATTCAAGTAAAATGAATTTATGTCATTACTATTATGTAATTCTTCTTTTAATTCTTCAACAAGTAAATCTGTAAGGTATTCATCAGCATCCATTTTCATTGTCCATTCAGTATCAATATTAAAATGATCAAGAGCATATTGAAACTGTTCAGCATTATTTTTCCATTCTCTTTGAATGATTTTAGTATTGTATTTTGAAGCAATACTTAATGTATTATCTGTTGAAAACGAATCAATAATATAAACCTTCTCTGCAATTTTAAAAACGCTATCCAAACACCTTTTGATGTGTTTTTCTTCATTGAAGGTTAATATAATAACAGCTAGATTAGTCATTTAAAACCTGAGTTATTAAAGATTTATATTTTTTGGCAATAGTTTGCCAATCATAATTGATAGCAAGCAATTTAGAGTTCTCTCCCCAATTTACAGATTTATTGCTTAGTAAACTAATAACTGCACTTGATAATTCGGAGGGAGTATTATTTATCCAATATCCTGCCTTGTACTCGTGTAGTATGCTCCATGGTGTTTCTTTGGATGCAACAACGGGTGTCCCGTTTACTAAAGACTCAAGAGCAACAATTCCAAAATTCTCTGTGTGAGATGGCATAACTAATACTTCTGAATGTTTTAAAAAAGACTCTTTTAAATTACCAGAGACCTGACCAACAAATAAAATCTTTTTTTCTAAATGATGTTTTTTTATTAGCAATTGTAGGTCCTTCTTCGCTCCTTCATCTTGGCCTGCTATCAATAATTTCATATTTTGGAATTTTTTTAATATTGAAGGGAAAGCCTTGATTATTAAATCATATCCTTTCACAGGGTGTATGCGGCCCAAACAAGAAATATATTTAGTATCCTTTAAATTAAAAGTTTCAAACATCTTTGCTCTGTTTAGGTAAGAAATAGTTCTGTTATTTATTATTGCTCCATCAGTAACAATTGCAACATTAGCTGTTGGGAAGAATCGTAAAATCTCATTTTTTTCTTTGAGAGAAGTAGCATGCCAAAAAATCCCTTTAATAAAAGGGTTGATTAATGTTTTAAGCCAAATATTTTTTAATGAACCATTCATTTTAAAAGACCATAATGCTAGACTTCCCCTTGGCGATAAAAGAACTTTCTTTTTTAAGATTTTTGAAAAAAGTAATGAGATTGGTGTTGGGTATGAAAAGATTGATTGAATATGAATTACATCCGACTTTTTAATGTCATTATAAATGCCAAAAATCAATCTTAACGAAAGTAAATTTAAAATATTTTCATGATAATATTTTACATGGAATTTATGTAACGGAATAAACTCATTTGTTTTAACATTAAGTCTTTTTCTTCCGTTTGCATTTGTAGTCGAAACCCATATATCGATATTTAGAGTTGATGCATAAGTGGTTAAGTTATAAGAAGCAAATATAGAACCACCATAAATTAATGCGGGATAAAAAGAAGGAATTATAACGGCAACTCTCATCCTTTGTAATGTTTTGATAAATATTTTTTAAAAAAAATATTTTGCGCTCCAAAGAGTAAGAAGGTAAACATTTTTTTATTTGTTTTTTGCACTAAATTTCTTTTATAAACCGTGTTGAAAGTATCAAAATAATTCCCAGGTAAGGACGAATATTGATGCAAATAGCCAAGTGTATTAGCTTTTGAAATTACTGACTTTGAAAAATACCCTCTAGGATAACAGATTGAATCAATGCTAGTTTTTAAAATTTCTTCAAGAATATTTTTAGAGGTTATCATCTCACTATCAATAACTTCATCATTTAAGAATGACAAGTTTTGATGTGTATGTGTATGTGAAGAAATTTTGATAAGACCTGTTTTATGTAGTGTGATTAATTCTTCTTTACTTAAGTAATTTTTCTTTCCTATTCGTGAAGTAATAACAAATAACTCAATGAATATCTTATTTTTTAATATAAATGGCAAACAGTCATAAAGTCCTTTAAATCCATCATCAAATTGAATTTGCACTTGATTATGTGAATTTGTTATTTTCTTAACTATTTCAAATTTATTTTCATGTATTAAATCAATGTGTTGTTGAAAATCTTTTAATGAAGTTGACATACTGCTATATGCCTTTTTGTTATGCACATCATGATAGAACAAAATTTTACTTTTTCTATTTGAGTAAAAAAAGGATGAAAAAAAGAAAATAAAAATTTTAAACGTATTTCTCATTAGTATTCTTTTTTAAAGCATCTATTATTTTTTCATAGTAAAGGTTATAATTCCAATAATTATTTAGCAATAAATATGCGTTTTTACTAAACATTTCGTAGGTATTTTGTTCTCTCAATAGAGTTAAGTGACTAATAAAGTCTTCTGGCTTTTCGTAGTCAAAAACAAAGCCTGTCTCTCTGTTAACAATCAAATCATCAATTGCTCCAACATTTTTGTTTGCCATTACGGGCAAACCGGATGCCATGGCTTCATTTATAACCAATCCCCACTGTTCTTTATAAGAAGGCAGTACTAAAGCACTTGCTTTTTTGTATTCATTAATTAAATCATCATTAAACTTCTTCCCTACAAAACGAACATTTGATAGGTGTGCATATTTTTTTTGCAGATCGTTTTTTAATGGTCCATCTCCAACGAGTCTAAGTATAATCGTAGAGTCATTCTGTAAAAATTTTTCAAAATTTATAAGTAAAAATTCAATGTTCTTTAAGGACACAAAACGACCAACAAATAATAGTACAAAAGGGATTTTATATTTTCTTGGATACCCTTTGAATTTTTTTATGTTTGATACCATTGGTACAAAGTAAATTCTATCATCGGACATGCCATAGAATTTAAAATGATCTTTATGTTTATGCTCTCCCCCTGATAAACCAAAAACGTATTTTTTTGTGAAAAGATAATTTAGGACACTTTTTTTAACTAATCGCTTCACTCGATTTTTTGGGATTTTCAGTGTGGTGTCAGATTCGAGGAAGAATAATCGTTTTTTAGAAGAAAATAACTGAAAAAACCATAACACCCAGAAATCTAATCTGTTATAACCATTAAAGATTATTTTTTCATGGTTTTTAAAATCACTATGGAGTATTCTGAATCTTTTAATAAAACTTATTTCAGATAAAAATAGAGAGTCAACTGGATTATTAGCATGTTTTGTTTGCTTTTGAAGGTATCGGTACTTAATGAATAATCTTTCATGTACAGATTTGACTAATTCCTGAGTATATGAAGCAGGCTCAGTAAGGTAAGCAACGGTATTATTGAACTTCTTCATTAGCGTAAATTTCTTTTAACCCATAAGCCATGCAAAACCAAAAAAATGCTGTTTGAAAATAATTCACCCCTGTAAAAGCGGTCTCAAAAAAGGCATTAAAATAGGTGTATAACAATGCAAAGACTATAAATTGATTTTTTTTCTCTACTAGTCTATCTAATAAAAAAGCATAGATTTTGTAGGTGTATGAAAAGAGTAAAATAAAAATAGGAAGTGAAAAAAATATTCCATACTGAACCATTATTGCAAGATAACCATTATGAGCTCCTATATCAATATTTTGATGAACGCTCTTAATAAGACTTGGATTTATGTACGCATAATTATAGAGTCCATTACCAAATAAAAATTGATTCTTAAACGTTTCATAAGCATACAAAAATTCTAATTTTCTATTTTCAAAAATTAATTCTCCATCTAAAATTCTACTTATTGCATTTAACTCAGGAAGAAAAGGTATAACAGCAATTAGTATCGTGGTTGTTATAATTAGAATTGCAAAAAGCCTTCGTGAGAGTTTGTATTTTAAAAAAACAGGTATCAAGAGAGCTAAAGTACCTGCCCTAGATCCGGAAATAGTGATTAGGAAAATGAGTAAAAGCAACAAGGGAGCTTTATAAAAATGCTGTTGGAAATAAAAAAGAATATAGGAGAAGCTGAAAACTAATAATATAGAAAACTCGTTTGGATTTAAAAAAATTCCAGAATACCTTCCATCTAATGAAATTGGCTCAATAAAAAAACCAAGGGCAACTAGTAACAATATGAATTTATTCAGAAAAGGTAAAAACTTATTCTCGAAAAAATCTGAACTAATGAATACCGCAGATGAAAACAGGGTTAACATTAAAAACCTAACAGAAAGGTAATTAAGTGAGTCTATTTTATTTATATCAAACAACAGAAAGTAGAGAAGGTTAATTAAATTGAGTATTAGAAAGAACTTAAATTGTTTGTGAAGTATGACGCTTTTTATAATATCCTTGTTTAAAACGACTAAAACAAGGCCTGAAAACATGAGTGCATAAAAAATATATTCCGAAATAAGTACACCAAAATATGTTGGGTATAATATTGTATTAACCACAAACAAATACCCACCATATTGCGCAAACCACCTCATTACTTTTTAGTAAAAATTCGTTGAAAAACAGATTTATCCTCAGGACTAAAACAAAGTATTCTAGAAAATGTTAGAGTAACTACAACTGCAATCATAAAATTTAGAAAGAAAGAAATAAAAGTTACTTCTTTGGCAATGAAATGATAAATGAAATAACTAAGCAGGTAACTAATGATTAACGTTGTGAAAATTCTTATTGTTTCTTTTTTGTAAGGAACTAATTTATAAGCTTTATAAACAATGGAGTAATTAAATAAATTTGACAAAAGAACTCCCATACTAGAAGAAATTGCAGCTCCTATAATGCCGTATTTGGGTATTAAAACAAACATAAGTGCTAAAACAATCAATGTTTGTAAAAAATAAATCTTTAGCACTTTAACATGTTTACCAGTCATCTGCAAAATAATTCCAACTGAGCCAAAACCAACACTTATCATCTGTCCAATAATTAGAACCGCTAATGCGGAGCTTCCAACAACGAAATCTTTTCCAAAAAACAGAAGCACCTCATTCCTAAAAGACATTAAAAAAATAAATAGCGGAGTGGTAAGTAAAAGAGTCCATTTCGTGAAAAACTGATACAGTTCATCAAGTTTTTTTAGTTCGCCATTTGAAAATATCTCACTTATTATTGGAGCAAAAATGCTATTTACAGAATACAAAATCATTCCAATAAATGGTGTAAATAAAAGAGTCATTGTGTAAACGCCTAAATCGTTAATTGACAACTTCGCTAGAAGTATTTTATCCATGTTTCCAGAAAGAATAGCTAAGATTGCCAGTAGTAGCATTGATAAAGTGTAAGATCTAAATTCTTTATTGATGAATGTTGTTTTCGGAAAAGAGAGGATTCCTTTTGTGGGTATCTTAGTAACGACGAGGTACAAAAAAATAATAGATGTTATAAAAATTGCTATTGTTTCTCCGAATATATACCCTTTTAAATCATAACCTAAATAAAGAAGAGCTAACACAAGAGTAAATTTTAAGCCTAAATTGAAAAACACACCAAAAGAAACGTTTGTTTTTACATCTTTAACAGCTACAATAATAGATTGAAAAACATTAAGTAAATTCCTGGAAACCATTAAAATAAGAAACCAAATTAAAAATCTCTTTAAATCAGAAGTTTGTGTGTCGAATGAAAAAGCAGATATGATATAGTCTTGATAAACCCATAACAAAAAAGCTAGTATAAGGCTAGTGAAAAGGGAAACGAGGACACTGGTCTTAATAAAGTCTGTAGTGTGTGAATGGTTATTTTGCGTTTTCCATAAAGGAATAAATCGATTTGCAGCCTTTGAAAATCCTAATGAAGTAAATGAAGTAGTTATGGAAATAAAAGAAATTACAAGTCCTAATAGTCCCAGAGCATAGGTAGGATCTTCTAGTTTATCTACTAGATAAAATTTATAAAGAACACCAAACACAATAGCAAATAGTCTTCCAGAGAACGAGAAGAAAGATTGATTTATGATGTTTATTATATGTTTCATCTTCAGAACTACAATTAAGAAAATTTATAATTGAAAAGTTCAATGTCTTTGCGATATATTTCTTGCACCTTTTCTTTCATAGCCTCAGAATAATGATTTATATATTCTTTACTTTCGGTTGTTTTATTAATGTGAGGAAGGTCAATTTTTCTATTGAAATAGCTGCTTAACTCAATATTTCCGGCTGCAATATCTTCAAATTTTATAAACTGATTAATAAGCAATTTACCTTCTTCAGAACACAAAAAATGATGCTGAGGAAAAAAGTGAATAATATCCCACATGGTGTTTTCATTAAGCCATGTCAAAACAAACTCTTCAAATGAAAATATGTGTTTTAAGTGTTGTTCTCTTGCATTCATATCGTGCTCATTAAGTCCGTTATTTTGTAAAAAACGATATGCGGAATAAAGTCTATCCCAAGGGTTTCTGACTACTGTAAATTTATAAAATTGATCAAAATGACTAAAAACTTTTTGGTACTGAATAATTCTTTTATGACCATATAGTTCTACCTTATCCCCATATATAGCATATATAAGTGAAAGGCCAGCTGTTTTGGGAACATGAACAAATATACTTTTCGTTTTTTGAAAAGTATAAACTAGCGAATTGGGGTTCTTCAATTCTTTTTTAATGTCATGGATAGCCAATTTATCCTTCAGAATTTTTTTGTATTTCTTAATCCAGTTTTTCAATTTCAAGCATGAATTTTTTTATGGTATGATCAATTTTCAATTCTTTATTAAAAGCACATAAAAACTTATGATTCATAAAGTATTTTATTTTTTCAGCAAGCTCTTTTTCATCTCTTTCATTTATTAACATATGATGTTTCAGCTTTTCAGGAACAAGTTCTTCAATTCCTTGATTTTTGACACCAATAAATGGTGTATTAGCAGCCCAAGATTCAAGGTAAACACAACCTAATGCTTCGTTAAAAGAAGGTAGAATAAAAAGATCTAATTGATTGTAAAATAAATTTAAATCAGTGTGTTTTAACTCTTCTTTGAAATCGAAATGTTCTTCTAGTTGATGTTTTTTTACGTAACTAACACAATTGTATTTTTCTTTTCCAGTACCAATAAATTTCACTTCTATTTTCAAACCATTTAAAAGTAAAATTTCTACAGCTTTAATTAACGTTATTTGATCTTTTAATTTCCAAAAATTGGCTACACAACCAATTGTAAACACCTTATTTAAAGGTTTCTTTGTAAGAGGATAGAACTTTGTAGTATCTACACCATTGTATAGAATAGTTGTTTTTATTTTATTCTTTTTGAAAAAACTTTTCAGCTTGATAATCACAGCCTCACTTACACCAATGTTTAAATTGTGATAGCTAAGTACTTTTCTATTCCTCTTTATAATGATTCGGTTCTGAACTTTTTCTTTGAGTTGTAAAAATCTTCCTAGTTTTAGTTGAAATGGATCCAATCCATGATGTTGAACAAATGCTTTTAACTTATATTTTTTCTTCAGAAATGCGGAAAAATATGCTGCAGGGTAAGTAACGTGTGCATGGACAATATCGCCTTTTTTTAAAATGATTTTATTCTTCTTTAAGAAAAAACCTAAACGAAAATTATTGATTGAGTTAAAAATACCTGGTAGAATAAAGGAAGGTAAATCCCAAACACGAAAAGGATAGCATTCTATCCCTTGAAATATGTATGGTGTTTTTTTTATGACGTAACAACTTGTAATCAATATCACTTTGACTTGATAATCATGATTTTGTTGTATGGTATTTAATTGATCAAATACGTAACTTCCTCGAAAGTTTGTTTTCGATGGAAAAAAAGGAGTTATGGCTAAATATGTCTTCATTTTTTCAACTCCCAATTCCAGGCGTCTTTCATCGCTTTCTCTATGGTTATTTTCGCATCCCAATTCAGTTCCCTTTTAGCTAAGGTGCTATCTGCATATATCTGTTCAATATCTCCGTCTCTTCTAGAAGTAATTTCATACTTAATATTTAGATTATTTGCATTATTAAAGGCATTAATTACCTCTAAGACACTATGCCCCCTACCGGTTCCTATATTAAAAATGTGTTTTCCATTATTTTCATGTAAATACTTTAATGCTTTAATGTGAGATTTTGCTAAATCTGTTACATGAATATAATCTCTTATACAGCTTCCGTCAGGTGTGTTGTAATCACCACCATAAACGTTGAGTTTTTCATATTTTCCTATGGCAACACTTGTTAGGATAGGGATGAGATTTGAAGGTTGATCTTTAGACCTATCTCCTATTAGTCCAGAATAGTGTGATCCAATAGGATTGAAATACCTTAGAGAAACACTATTGATAGAATGGTTAGCCAATATGTGTTCACATGTTTGTTTTGTTTCTGCATAGGGCGATTGAGCTTTGCCAAAAGGAATCTTTTCAGAAACGGGTTGATTGTTAGTTTCACCGTAAACTGTACACGATGATGAAAAAATAAATTTTTTCACATTATATCGCACGCAAAGATTCAACATTACTTGTAATGATCCAATGTTATTTTCCTTATATTTAATTGGGTTTTTTACAGATTCTTCAACGGATTTAAATGCAGCAAAGTGAATAACCGACACAATATTTTTTTCGATTTCAAAAACTTCTTTCACTTGTTCTTCTTGTGTACAATCAATATTGAAAACTTTTAATTTTCTATTCAATATATTTTCAGCTCCCAGGATATTTTTAATTGATGAATTTGAGAAGTTATCAATAATTATCGGTTCGTAATTGTTTTCAACCAAATCGACTATTGTATGGATTCCTATGTAACCTGCTCCCCCAGTAACAATCACTTTATTTTTCATTTCAGTATATTTAGAAAGTTTGAATGATTGTATTCTTGGTAATACTGCTGATACCAAAACATTACTTTAGAGGATGTTTCATCATAATTTAAACTTACTAAATTCTTAACTTCAGCGTCGATTGGGTAATTGTATTCATCTTTGAAAACAGTATGTTTTTTTGAATAAAAGATAGTTGGAACACCATGTAAGGCTGCATCAAAAACAACGGTCGAGTATGCTGTAATATTAACACTACACAAGTCAAAGCATTCTTCTAAGTTATTGGGTGCTTTCTGTACAAAATCAAAATCCTTGACAAAGGATAAATCAACTTCTTCTTTATATCTAGGGTGATTTTTGTAGTAAACTTGAATGGATGAACTTTTAAGAGCTTCAATCTGCCTAAGGACATTCACTATGTTTAAATAAAGTGTTTTGTTTTCTTCTTTTGAATGATCGTCGGTAAACTGCAGACTCAAAAGAATGTTTCCATTAAATTTTGAGTGTTTTTTGACGGGGGATGCTTCACTATTCCCAAGCACTTTAGTGTTGCTATAGTATATATTTACATTCTCTAAAATTTCTTTAAAGCCAAGGCCGTAAACAATAGGTAATACTTTATTTTTAATCAAATAAGTTGTTTCTGTTTTGTAAGCCTCATGATTTGAATGAATAATACCATGTTGTAAATCAAAAATTTTCGCATCAGGATACATTCCTCTAAAAACACTTACCATACTCTGTGATAAAACGATGATGTTTTTTGGTTTTATTCCACAATATGGCCGTAAATATTTACCGATCAATCTATCCTTATTTATGATTTCTTTGGATTTTATCAGTTTCCTAGCTACTACTACAAGTAATACAAAAAAGTCGGCTCGTTTGCCTTTTAAATTAAAATCACACTTTTTGGCATAATCAACTTCTTCCACAAATAAGTATGAAAAATTTTTTTTATCACATGTTTTGAATAAGGTGTTGAACAAGTGTGAATTGTTACGGTTGAAATAAACAGGAGCATAGAACAATATATCAATGTTTCTTTTGCGATTAAAAAATTTGAAATAGTGCTGGAAAGAGGTGTAAAGTGACCTGATATAGAATGGTTGTAGGAGTCTAAAAATCAGCTTCATTTTAAAGAATTTTCATCCTCATAGTAACCATCTGAGCCATACCC
>JBELHW010000033.1:14189-18320 GCA_042091225.1 Cryomorphaceae bacterium
ACCTCATTTAGTACGATTCCAATATTAGGTATTTTGCCAGAAGTGTATAACTCATCAATATACTTAATCATATGCATGGGTGTGTATTCCTGCCTGGTTATGTATATATTAATATCAGCAATGGACATTAAATTGATTGGATCAGCAACAAGACCGACTGGTGGCGTATCAATAATTATGTAATCGTAATTTTCTTGAAGCTTACTACTAAGCAGATTTATTTTTTCTTTAGTTAATAATTCTGATGGATTTGGTGGTATTGGTCCTGAAGTTATTACATCTAAATTATTGATTGAGCTTGTCTTTATAACTTGATCCAAGGTATTTTCACCTATTAAAAAGGTGGATAAACCCAGTTGATTGAATTTATCAAAATCAAGATATAGATTTGGTTTTCTTAAATCTGCACCTATTAGAATGGTTTTTTTGCCTGAGCTAGCATAAAGTGTAGCTAAATTTTTAGCACAAAAAGTCTTCCCTTCTCCACTTGTAGAAGATGTGACAACTATCATTTTCGTGCTCTTTTCGCTATTTATAAAGTTTAAGTTAGAACGAATAACTCTAAATGTTTCTGCGATAGATGATTTAGGACTGTGATTAACAATTAGATCTATGCCACTGTGATTTTGGGCTATAAAGCCAAAAAAAGGAATGGCTGTAATTTTTTCTATATCTCTTCTAGAGATAACTTTATCATTTAAAACATTTTTTAATAAAATAATGACTAAAGGAATTAAGATTCCGAGTAAAAAACCAAATAAATAAACATTGACTTTATTTGGGAATTTTAAGATTCCAGTCTCAATTCTTGCAGGTTCAAAAACTTGTATGTCGGAAATTGTTGAAGCTCCACTAATTCCTGCTTCAGCCCGTTTTTGTAACAAAAACAAATAAATACTTTCGCTGAGTTGGTAATGCCTTTGAATATTAACTAATTCTCTTTCTACTGTTGGAAGGGCATTTAAAGAACTTTTAGCAAGACTTTTTCTTGATGCAATATCATTAAGTAGTATTTGGTTTGCTTTTCTTTGATTACTGATAAGTTCGATTATAGCCTTCTTTAAATCAGAAATTTGAAAAGAGATGTCGTTTATGACTGGGTTTTCGAGCGAATTTCTTGGGTTTCTAATATTCTTTTCAATCTGTAAGTTAACAAGATTTTCTATCATAGAATTTAGAATATTATCTTTCACGCCATAAGTGACAGGAACGACTATATTTGACAGGTCGCTAGTGCTAATTAGATAATCTGATAGGTAATCATAATATTTATTCTGGATTAACAACTCTGCGCGTTCTTTATTGTATTCATTTAATTCTTCATAGAAATATTGAGATTCAATAGACAAGTCGGTAATACTATTTTTCTTTTTAAATTGTTGTAGTTGAAACTCTATAAATGCTAATGAGTCACTTGTTTCTTTTAGTTGTTTATCAATAAACTTAATGGTGTTTTCATGGGCAATATTCTTGTTTTCAAGGTTTTTTTCAATATAAAGATTTGTTAACTTGTTTAAAAATGCAACCTCTTTATCAGGGCATTCACCTTCAGTAGATATTTTAATGGCATTTGCATCTTTTTTGATGATCTCTATAGATAGTTTAGACAAATATTTTTGAGTCATTTTGTCTGGGGTAACAAGATTGATTTTGGTTATGGGTTTTGTGGCAGATTTTGAAAAAGGAAAAGAATTATTCTTTTTTATAATGAATTCCATCCCATTGTAATCTATCTTTTCTCCGAACTGAAATACTTTTTTCAGCGAATAATCTTCAGATTTAAGTAAGAAATGATCTTCGTCTTTTATCTCAATAACTAATTCAGAACCATATACTCTTTTATCAGTTTGGAAATGAATATCTATTGGCCTCCATTCAAAAGTTTCAACGTTCCTTATATTTCCTATAATCGAATAGTTAACTTCGAAGTTTAGCTCTTTGATTACCTCATAAATAAGTGAATATGATTTCAATGACATGATTTCATCATTAATCACTTTTTCTGTTCTATTTTGTCCTAGGTCGTATGCTAATACAGAAACTGGATTTGAATAACTGGAGGGTTCTTTGATGAACACTTTTGTTTCAAGATAATGAGATTCATTACTATATCTGTTAACAAGAAACGCAATAAACAAGAGAATTGATATGCCAATTAGAAAATTAGAAGTATTGTGCTTAACAAGGTGGAACACTTGCTTAATACTCAGTAATTCAAGATCATTATTTTTTTTAATCTTCGACATTTTTTAATCAGGTTGTATTAAAAGAAATAGTGTTATGGCTGAGATAACTGTTGAAATTGCTAATGGCAGATTATCAATTGTAAAGAAGCGTTTATTCATCGGAACTACGCTAATAATATCGTTTGGTTGTAGAAAAAAATGAGCTTTATTTAAAGATGATTTATTAGTTAAATCTAGGAAGAAAATATTTGTTTTTTCTTCTGAAATTCTAATTACTTTCACCTTTTTTCTATTTGCAAATTCCGTAAATCCTCCTGCCATACCAATGGCTTCAAGTAAATTCCCTTCCGATTTGAAAATCTGTATTTTACCTGGATTATTTACTTCACCCATAATGGTTATGCCAAAATCTAAAATATTCAGTTTTATAAAAGGCTCAGAAAAATACTTTTCTGTAGAATTGCGTATCATTTCTTCAGCCGCATTTAATGTTTTCCCTAAAAGGTTAAAAGTACCAATCGTGGGTAGGTTTAACTCACCTTTTGCGTTTAACCTATAACCATACAAATATGGGTTTTGAGCATAAAGATTACTATTTCCCTCTGACTCTTTATTGAAAAAATCGTAATTGAATGGAGTCAAACTTGAAATCTGCACAGATAAAAGATCACCGGCATCTAATTTATAGTTGTGATTGTTTAAAGCTAACTCAGTATCATTTTTTACCTTTAAAACATCAATATCTCTAGTGCTAATACAAGAAGTGGACAGAAATAGGATAAAATAAATAAAATATTTATGCATAAAAGTTTAATTTATCGCTTAAAAACAAATATAACATTTATTCTCAGCTATGAGAACAGTAAAGAAGATGCGACTAAACTATTGCGCAGATTATTGAAATTACTTTATTGTTTGAGAAAAAGTAATGTTTTGGCTAAAACCTCTTTTAGTTGAGAAGAAAATCCATCTTTTTTATTGAAAGGATGCGAGGTGTTAAAAACGTGGTCAGCACTTTTAATGATTTGTAATTCTGAATTAGCTATCCACTCATGTAATTGTAAGCCTTCATTTAACAAAACCGTAGTATCTTGATCGCCATGAACAATTAATGTTGGCTTTATATTTTCTTTGGCGGCAACATGAATACTTAATTTATTTTTGTTTTTGTAGAAATCTTCCCTAAACTGGTAATTGATAGGCATTTGTTGATTCGTGCGGCCATTGTACACATAAACAACTCCTCTCTTCTTCCAAAGATCTATTTTTTCGCTGGGTAATCTTTTTTCAAAATCAGAAACGCTAGCCCAAGAAATAATTTTTGAAACCCTTGCATCATGTGATTTTAATATTGAAATACCTCCTCCTCTGCTATGTCCAGCAAGTATGATGTTATGTATATCAACTTTATTATTTAAGTTCTCAGTGATCCAATTTAAAACTTGATCTAAATCAAACAGCTCTTTAGAAAAGTTATTTTGACCAAAAGACTCTAGGTTTACAAAATCATTAGGATGATCTAAAGTAGTTCCATTATGAGAAAAGTTGAATTTTAAAAAAGTATAGCCTTTTTCACAAAAGAAATCAGCTATTTCATTGAAAGCTCCCCAATCTTTAAATCCTTTGAATCCATGAGAGAAAACAATAATTTTTGATAAATCTTTCTTTTTGGCAAAACGTAGGTCACACAAAATGGGTCGATTATTTGATCCCTTAATCCAAAAATTTCTCATTAAAAATTAATTTAATGCTTCAGAAATTTGATTTTTTCCGATTCTGTTTCGAATAAGTATAAGCCCGGTTTTAGGAAATTTAAATCTAAAATGATTTCACTTTGGTTTTTCACATCAGAATAAAGCACTTCACCTAAGAGATTTGTGATTTTTATCGAACCTAATTGATCTGAGTTGTAATTTAATATTCCTGAGGTAGGGTTGGGATAAAA
>JBELHW010000034.1:0-18207 GCA_042091225.1 Cryomorphaceae bacterium
TATTATCTTCTTTAGTTTCTTCTTTAACTGCTTTCTATCCTAAGTCACTAGACCCTAATAGATCGGTAGAAGAAGTTAATGGAACTGTTATCAGAATATTGGCTAAGTTACCTACTCTTGCTGCTTGGAGTTTTAAAAACAGAACTCGTCAGCCAATTATCTATCCTCAAAATAGCTTAGATTACTGTGCTAACTTTTTAAGAATGATGTTCGCTCTTCCAACTGAGGAATATCAAATAAATCCTATTGTTTCTAAAGCCTTAGATAAATTATTAATCTTACACGCAGACCATGAACAAAATTGCTCTGCTTCAACTGTAAGGTTGGTTGGTTCTTCTCACGCAAGCTTATATGCATCAATTTCAGCAGGTATTGCTGCTTTATGGGGCCCTTTGCACGGTGGAGCAAATCAAGCGGTTATTGAAATGCTAGAAAATATCCGTAAAGATGGTGGTGATGTTTCAAGGTATATTGAAAAGGCAAAAGATAAAACTGATCCCTTTCGTTTAATGGGATTTGGCCATAGAGTCTACAAAAATTTTGATCCTAGAGCAACAATAATTAAGAAAACTGCAGATGAAGTATTACTAGAATTGGGCGTTAACGACCCTGTTCTTGATATTGCAAAGGAATTAGAACAAGTTGCATTAAGTGATCCTTACTTTGTTGAAAGAGGGCTTTATCCAAATGTAGATTTCTATTCGGGTATAATTTACAGAGCTTTAGGAATTCCTACAGATATGTTTACGGTTATGTTTGCACTTGGTCGTTTGCCAGGTTGGGTAGCTCAATGGAAAGAAATGAGAGAAAATCAAGAGCCAATCGGTCGTCCTAGACAAGTATATACAGGTCAAACAAAAAGAGATTACGTTTCTATTGATAAGAGATAATATCAAAAAAATCATATTAAAAAGGCATCCTAAAACGGTTGCCTTTTTTTTATCTTTGTACCATGGCTTATAAATCTTTAAATGATTGCGTTTTAGACTTAGAAAAAAATGGTATGCTTTTTCGAATAAAGGAAGAAGTTGACCCTTATTTAGAAATGTCCGCAATACATCAATTGGTGTTTAAAAAATACAAAAAAGCAGTTTTATTTGAAAATGTAAAAGGAAGTAACTTTAGAGCTCTTTCAAATATATTTGGAACATTAGAGCAAAGTAAATATATATTCAGAAAAAATATAAAACCGGTTAAAGGTTTAGTTGCTTTAAAAGGTGACCCTACCAATATTATTAAAAAACCATTTTCCTTTATTGATGCTATAGCTACTGCTCCTAATGCTTTGCCTTTAAAAAAATGGAATGATTCATTTCAGGAGATTAAACTTTCTGATATTCCTCAGATTCAATGTTGGCCCAAGGATGGTGGCCCTTTTATTACCCTTCCTCAAGTGTTTTCGGAAGATGTTGATAAACCAGGAATTTTCAATTCAAATCTAGGAATGTATAGAATTCAACTAGGAGGAAACGATTACATTAAAGATAAAGAAATTGGTCTTCATTATCAAATTCATAGAGGAATTGGGGTTCATCAAACAAAAGCAAATAAAAAAGGACTTCCTCTAAAAGTTAGTATTTTTATTGGCGGTCCTCCAGCACATTCTTTAGCAGCGGTAATGCCTCTTCCTGAAGGAATGAGTGAGTTAACTTTTGCAGGGATTATGGGAGGTAGAAATTTCAGATTCAAAAGAAAGAACGGATACGTCCTTTCAACCGACGCTGATTTTGTGATTTGTGGTGAGATTTTTTCCAATGATGTTAAGCCAGAGGGACCTTTCGGAGATCATCTAGGTTACTATAGCCTAATCCACGATTTTCCACTTATGAAGGTGGATAAAGTATACGCTAAGAAAGATGCCATATGGCCATTTACTGTGGTAGGAAGACCTCCACAAGAAGATAGCCAGTTTGGGGCACTGATACATGAAATAACAGATGGAATTATTCCTACAGAGATTCCTGGACTTAAATCTGTCAATGCAGTTGATGAAGCGGGTGTTCACCCACTCTTGTTAGCAATAGGTTCTGAAAGATATACCCCTTATAACTCTGAAAGAAAGCCGCAAGAGATTTTAACAATAGCTAACCATATTTTAGGTAAAGGACAGTTGAGTTTAGCAAAATATCTATTTATTGTTGCAGAAGAGGACAATCCAAATCTAGATGTACAGAATGAATATGATTTCTTTCAACATGTTTTTGAAAGAGTTGATTGGTCACGCGATCTTCATTTTCAAACTAAAACAACAATGGATACCTTAGATTATAGTAGTACTGGTGAGATAAATGAGGGATCTAAAGTAGTTTGTTCTGTTGCCGGAGAAATTAAAAGGTCACTTTGTGAATCTATTGATAATCTTAATCTTGATAATGTTTTGCAAAATCCACAATTATTAATGCCAGGCGTTTTAATAATTGAAGGTAAAGATATAGATTTAATAAAAGAAGCATTAGCCAAGTCAGATTTAAATGGAATTGCTTTCATTACCTTGGTAGACGACAGCACCTTCGTTGCTAAACATATAGATAATTGGTTGTGGGTTACTTTTACAAGATCCAATCCTGCAGAAGATATTTTCGGACTAAACGAAAAAACAGAAAACAAACATTGGAGTTGTGACTTTCCTATTATAGATGCAAGAGTGAAAAAACACCATGCTCCGGGATTATATATGCCAGAAGAGGTAGAAGAGAAAGCACAAGAAATAATTAAAAGAGCTTTAAATGAGAAATAAAATTTTATTATTAGGATCAGGAGAATTAGGCAAAGAATTAGTCATTGCCTTTCAAAGATTAGGACAATATGTAATTGCTGTTGATAATTACGATCATGCTCCTGCAATGCAAGTAGCTCATGATTTCGAAGTAATAAACATGTTAGATGGAGAAGCCCTAGATGAATTAGTAGAAAAACATCAGCCTGATTTTATTGTGCCAGAAGTAGAGTCTATTCGAACTGAACGTTTATACGATTACGAAAAACAGGGTTTTAAAGTGATACCTTCTGCAAAAGCAGCAAACTTTACTATGAACAGAAAAGCGATAAGAGATTTGACAGCCAAAGATTTAGACATAAAAACTGCAAAGTATGCTTATGCTACAACCTTAAAAGAGTTAGAAGAAGGAGTAGAGATATGTGGGTTTCCGTGTGTCGTAAAGCCTTTGATGTCCAGTTCTGGTAAAGGACAATCTGTGATTAAATCACAAGCAGATATAGAAAACTCATGGAACTTTGCAATGCAAGGATCTAGAGGAGATTTGTTAGAAGTAATAGTAGAGGAATTTATAGATTTCGATTATGAAATAACGCTTCTTACTCTTACTCAAAATAATGGAAATACGTTGTTCTGTCCTCCTATAGGTCATAGACAAGAAAGGGGAGACTATCAGGAAAGTTGGCAGCCGATGCAGATGGACAAAGATAATTTAGTTCAAGCACAAAAAATGGCACAAAAAGTAACTGAAGCTTTAAAAGGTTCTGGGATTTGGGGAGTAGAGTTTTTTGTCGCAAAAGATGGAGTATACTTCTCCGAACTCTCGCCAAGACCACACGATACCGGAATGGTAACCTTAGCTAATACTCAAAATTATTCTGAGTTCGAATTGCACGCTAGAGCCATTTTAGGAATCCCTGTAACAGAAATAAATCTTATTAAAAATGGTGCTAGCGCTGTAGTGCTAGCTACTAAAGATAACACAGCCTTTCCCGTTTTTTCTGGCTTAAATGAAGCAGCAGCGATTGATAATTCTGACTTTAAAATATTCGGAAAACCATCTTCTAGGCCTTATAGAAGAATGGCAGTAGCCTTAGCCTATGGTAAAGGCGAAGGAACTGACACCCTAGTTGAAAGAGCTAAAAAAGTTGCTTCTAGCATTTCTTTAATTTAGGCTTTCTTTTCATTTTCTTAAAACAAAAGTAATAACACTAGTCATTATTGCTGTTGTTAAAGTCCCAATTAATACATCTGTCACAAAATATTCTATATTCAGAGTTTTTGAAGAATACATGAAAAAGTTCATACTTATAGAATTAAAGAAACCAAGAAAAAGTCCAGCTATGAAGCCACTTTTTATGGACTGAATATTTATTAGTTTGCTGAAAATCGAAGTATAGAATATGACATAAAATAAACATCCAAATAATATAAAAATAGGACTTGTTTGTTCTTCGGAAGGGTAGATGTCGGTAAATAATATCCCGTAAAATAACCTCCTAGCAGGTAGTAAATAATTGTACCAGAAAGAATTGATAAAATAAAAGATTTAGTTTTCATAGTTTAAATTTTAATAGTTAATAATCTAAACTTGAAAAGGATAAGAGAATTTATAACAAAAATAAATTATTTTTTATTACTCTTATTTTTGTTGAACTTTCTTTTTTTATGAAAGTTTCTTTTTTTAGAATGGCTTGACTTTTCTGTGTTATAAATTGGTGCCGCTTCAAACCCTTGTGGTAAAGGAGTTTTATCAAGAGTACGCTCTATAAGATCTTCAATTTGCTTGAATTTTCGACATTGCTCTCCATTTATATATGTTATTGATTCTCCTTTTCTATCTGCTCTTGCTGTTCTTCCTATTCTGTGAACGTAGTCTTCAGCATCATTAGGAACTTCGTAATTAATAACTAATTCGATGCCTTTTATATCAATTCCTCTAGATAGAATATCGGTAGCTACTAAAATTTTTATTTTCTTATTTTTAAAGTCTAGAAGTGCTTTTTCTCTTTCTTCTTGGTTCAAATCAGAATGAATGTCTTGAGCGGGTAAACCAGCCTTATTCAAACTTCTAGTTAGATCCTTAACACTTTTTTTGGTAGAACAAAATACTAGCACATGATTTAGATCCTTACCTTTTAAAACTTCTTTAGTAAGTGCAATTTTCTGTTTATCATGAACCATGTATGCTCTTTGAGTTATTCCTGCTGCTGGTTTAGAGATACCTAAACTAATACTAACCGGATCAATTAATATTTCATTTGCTAGCTTTCTGATCTTAGGAGGCATTGTTGCCGAAAACATTAGGTTTTGCCTGTTTTTAGGAAGCTTTTTAGCTATATCCATTATATCATCGTAAAACCCCATGTCTAACATTCTATCTGCTTCATCTAAAATAAAATGTTTGATTCCTGAAGTGTCAAAATAGTTGAACTTCATATGGGCTAATAATCTACCAGGTGTGCAAACTAAAATATCTGCACCATTTTTTATTGCATTTTTCTGAGCGTCAAAATCTGGTCCTGTCCCTCCTCCGTAAACAGGAAATGAAGAAGCATTTGTGAAATAGCTAAATCCTTCTATTTGACGGTCTATTTGTAGGGCTAATTCTCTTGTAGGAGATACTATAATGGTGTTTATTTTCGATCCATTTCCTTTACATAATTTATTTAAAATTGGTAAAACAAATGCAGCTGTTTTTCCTGTGCCAGTTTGAGCACAAGCGATAATATCTTTATTTTGTAAAATAGCTGGAATAGCTTTTTCTTGAATGGGAGTTGGTTTTTCAAATCCCATCATGTTTAATCCTTCTTGAAGTTGAGCTTCGAAGCCTAAGTCTTTAAATACCATTATTGTCTTTGTCTTACTGCCTCGTATAATACTACACCAGCAGAAACGGAGACATTTAAAGATCCGATGGTTCCCGTCATTGGGATTTTAGTTTTTTTGGTACATAATTGTAAATATTCTTCCGAAATACCATCTTCTTCAGATCCTAATATAATAGCTGTTGGTAACTTGTAATCGGGAGTATAGATTAAATCTTCCCCTTTTTCAGTACAACCAACAATTTGTAATCCACTATTCTTTAGAAATTCTATTGTTGCTCTTAGATTAAATTCTCTACAAATAGGAATGTTATGTAATGCTCCTGAAGAGGTTTTAATTGCATCTCCATTAATAGCAGCGCTTCCTTTTTCAGGCACTATAATTGCATTTACTCCACTACATTCGGCAGTCCTAACAATTGCTCCAAAATTTCTGACATCAGTTACTCTATCTAAAACAAGTATCAAGGGAGTTTTACCATCTTCATATATCTGAGGAATAACGTGGGCTGTATTACTAAAGTTAATAGGTGAAATGAAAGCAAAAACACCTTGATGATTTTTACGAGTCAATCTGTTTAATTTCTCAACAGGAACATGCTTGTATGCAACTTTATTTGTTTTAACAACTTGCCAAAGTTCTTGAAATAAATCTCCTTTTAATCCTTTTTGAATAAAAAGAGTATCGATTTCTTTTCCAGCTTTTATAGCTTCCATTATAGGGTGAATGCCAAAAATGGCGTTTTCGTATTTAGTTATCTTCATTAGAATTTGCTCTATCAATAATTTTTTGTGGTAGTTGTTTTTTTGTTTTTGCTCCTAACTTTTTTAAGTTTTCTATTTTTTTGATAATATTTCCATTTCCACTAGTGAGTTTATTCATTGCGTCGTCATAACTCTCTTTGGAGTTATTAAGATTATTTCCAATTTTCACTAAGTCATTTAGGAATCCTTCAAACTTATCATAAAGTAATCCTCCTTCTTTTGCAATCTCTAATGCATTTCTTTTTTGATCTTCGTGTTTCCAAATGGAAGAAACGGTACTAAGGGTTGCTAAAAGAGTAGAAGCTGAAACTAGGACTATGTTTTTTCCAAAAGCATCAAGATAAATCTCTCTATTTTCGTTTAATGCTAGAAGTAGTGCTGGTTCGATAGGAACAAACATTAACACATGATCAGGTGCATTTATATTGTAGAGGCTAGGGTAGTCTTTATTGCTTAACTCTTGATAATGTCCTTTAATACTATCTATATGTTTTTTTAATGCTAGTTTTTGAGTGTTTTCGTCTTCTGCATTACAAAATGCATCGTATGCTTTTAGAGAAACCTTAGAATCTATAATTAAATGTTTATTGTCTGGAAGATCAATAATGAAATCAGGTTTTTTTAAATTCCCATCCGGATCTCTGTACCCACCCTGAGTTCTGAAATGTATATCTTTATAAAGTCCAGATTTTTCTAAAAGAACTTCAAGTTGCATTTCTCCCCAGTCTCCCTGTGTTTTGTTATCTCCTTTCAGAGCATTTGTTAGGTTCAGAGCCTCCTGACTTAATTGATTGTTTAAGTTTTCAAGACTATTTAATTTTTCAATTAAAGAAGCATTACGCGCTATGTTTTTTTCATTCGTATCTCTAACTTGTTTTTCAAATTTAGAAAGTTGAAGATTTAAAGGATCTAATATATTATTAAGTTGCTCTTTATTCTGAGTTTTAAATTTATTTGAGTTTTCTTCCAAAATCTTGTTAGCTAGATTCTGAAATTCTTTAGTTAGTTTTTCTTCTTGTTTGTTAGAGTTATTTTTTTGTTCGTTAAGTTGCTCCTCTAGAAATTTAATTCTTTCTGTTTTTGCACCTATTTCTTTGGTAAGTTCATTTATCTTTTCTAAATATTCATAGTTAGAACTTTCTTGAGTTGTTGCAATAGGTCTAAATTTATACTGTGCAAAAATTATTAGTCCAACAGCAAGTAATAAAAATATGATTGTTAATGGTTCCATATATTGTGCTAATTTACTTATTTATCTAAGATTAAGACTTTTGTTCCTTCTTTTACTTGATTAAACAATTTTATTACATCTTCATTGCTCATTCTTATGCATCCGTGTGACGCTGGTGTGCCTAGTTTACCCTCCTCTGATGTTCCATGAATATAAATATACCTTAGGTATGAATCTACACTATCACCTTTATTTACTCCTTGCTCTAGTCCCGAAAGCCATAATATTCTACTAGTGATGTCATCTGATTTGGATGATGTAGTATCTTTAAAAATTGTTGCAATTTCGCCATAAAATTTTCGGGCTATCATCCTTCCATTTAAAGGAGTTTCGTGTCCGTGTTTTTCTTTAATGATGTGAAGGCCTGTTGGTGTTTTGTCACTGTTTTTAATGTTTCCAACGCCCTTTTTTGCCGATGACACAGTATACACATTAATAAAATTATTGTTAGAAATATGATAGAGCTTTTGTTCTTTTATAGAAACATACAACAATTCGTTGTATTGTTCATTATAAGTGGAAATACAATATGCATTGATTTTTTCTAGTGTAGTTTGACCAAATAAAAAGTTAATCCCTACAAATAAAAATACGATTATTTTACCCATTCTATTTTTTTTAAATCAGAATTCATTAGTATTTTATTTGTTTCAGAAAAATGATTACATCCAAAAAAACCTTTGTAAGCTGACAATGGAGAAGGGTGTACAGATTTTAACAAGTGATGCTTTTCTGTATTTATTAACTTTTCTTTTAGTTGTGCGAATTTACCCCATAAAATAAAAACAATACCTGTTCTGTGATCAGAAAGAGACTTTATTGCTGAGTCCGTAAATAAATGCCATCCAATATTTTGATGACTTGAAGCCTTTTCAGCCCTAACAGACAATGAAGTGTTTAGCAATAAAACTCCTTGCTTAGCCCAATGTTCTAAATTGCCTGACTCTGGAATTTCTCCTCCAATATCATTTTTTATTTCTTTAAAAATGTTTACTAATGATGGAGGCTTTTTTATGCCATCATTTACAGAAAAACATAATCCGTTTGCTTGTCCTTTCCCATGGTAAGGGTCTTGCCCAATAATTACTACTTTAACTTTATTAAATGGAGTAAGACAGAAAGCGGAAAACATCTGTTCTTGTTTAGGATAAACATTAAATTTTTTATTTTCTTCTTTTAAAAAGTTTAAAATATTTTTAAAATATTCCGAATTTAAATCATTATCTAAATATTTTTTCCAACTTTCATCTAATTTTAAGATAGTATTATTCACTTCTCAAAGATAGAAAATAATGATAATTTTTAAAGTTTTTTTAAGTAAATTTGTACCTAACAAACTTCTTCTGACAATGAAATATATTTTAATTTTAGTTTTTGCATTGGCTTTATTCGGATCATGTTCTGTTCAAGAAGATTGTCCTAATTATTCCCAAGTAAATAATCAAACAGAAACTGCTAGTATTTAATGAATTGGATTGAATTAAAAGATTTATCCCAGGTAAAAGAAATTAAGTTAATTTCTAAGAATAAAAAAGTGGTGATTTTTAAACATAGCACAAGATGTTCAATTAGTAGATTAGCATTGTCTAAATTCGAGCGAAATTGGAATTTTGATAACGTAACACCATTCCTTATCGATTTATTGAACCACAGAGATGTTTCTAATCAAATTGCAGAGGTTTTTATGGTTAATCACGAATCACCTCAATTATTAGTGATTGAAAATGAACAATGTATAGAACATGCATCTCATAATTTCATCTCATCTACAGACTTAAATTAATACAATGAACAATCAGGTAGTAAGAAAACCAAAATGGCTAAGAGTTAAATTACCGACAGGTAAAAATTACAAACATGTAAGGAAATTAGTCTCAGACAATAAACTTCACACTATTTGTGAAAGTGGTAACTGTCCTAACATGGGAGAATGTTGGGGAGAAGGCACAGCAACTTTTATGATCTTGGGTAATATTTGTACTAGATCCTGTGGTTTTTGTTCTGTTGCTACTGGAAGGCCTCTGCCAGTCGATTGGGAAGAGCCAGAAAAAGTAGCCGATTCTGTTAAATTAATGGAAGTGAAACATTGTGTGATTACTTCGGTAGACAGAGATGAATTAAAAGACGGAGGGGCTAGTGTTTGGGTAGAAACTGTCAAAGCAGTTAGAAGAAAAAGTCCAGGAACTACTATGGAAACTCTTATTCCAGATTTTAAAGGGGACGTTGAGGCAATTCAGAAAATAGTTGATGTTGCTCCTGAAATTGTTTCGCACAATATTGAAACTGTTCGAAGACTTACTAAAGAAGTAAGAATACAGGCTAAATACGATAGATCTTTAGAAGTATTAAGAGTTTTAAAACAAGGAGGTTTAAGAACAAAGTCTGGTATCATGCTTGGTCTTGGAGAAACAGAAGAAGAGATTATTCAAACAATGGACGATTTAAGATCTGTTGGTGTAGATGTAATGACAATTGGTCAATATTTACAGCCAACTCCCAAGCATTTGCCAGTTAAAGAATTTATCACCCCACAACAATTTGATAAATTGAAAGAAATTGGTCTTTCAAAAGGATTTAGATTTGTGGAAAGTTCTCCTTTAGTAAGGTCCTCTTACAGGGCAGAAAAACATATGGCATAAAATTTAATTTTAATATAAAGAGAGCCGATTTTTTTTGTAATTTTAACTCTCAAATTTTGAAACTTCAAACAAATCAACAAAAAATGAAGAAAATATTATTAACCACATCAATATTATCAGTTCTAACACTAGGCTTTTTCTATGTAACTGACAAAAACACAAATAACTATATCCCTCTTGATGAAAGAGAAGTAGTTGTAAAATCTAATGGATTTAAAGGTGCTCAACAATACATGATGAGCTTAAAAGCAGATCCTGCTACTGGCGAAATTCCTACCGATTTAGTTTTAAATATCAAACAAGAAGTAAGCAACATTCTTAGAACAAGATCTGCTGCTGCAACATCTTTGTTGTGGGCTGAAATGGGTCCTGATAATGCTGGAGGAAGAACTCGAGCAATACTTATAGACAAAAACAATACCGACAAGATTTTTGCTGGTGGTGTTTCTGGTGGTTTATGGCTTTCACTTGACGCTGGTTTACATTGGAATATTATTGAAGGGACTGACGCTCTTGATTTTTCAGGTGTTGTAAGTATTTGTCAAAGCTCGAACGGTGATATTTACTTCGGTACTGGAGAAGGTGCTACTCTAGGTTCTTTTGGTGGGAATTCAAATGGTTCTACAGGAGTAATTGGTGGAGGAATTTATAAATCTACTGATGGTGGCCTTTCTTTTGAACATTTAGAATCTACTATTCCGACTGCTAATTTTACCGATGTTGGTGCAGAGTTTGCAGCCGTAACAGAATTAGCTGCTCACAATACGGATCCTAACATTATATATGCTGCAACTAACAATGGTTTAAAACTAACAACTGATGGTGGTGCAACTTGGACAAATGCGATTATTGGTTCTGGAGTTTACTTTGATGTTGAAATTGCTAGCGATAATTCAGTTTATGCATCAACTGGAAGTAAAGTATATTATTCCGAAGATGGGTCTGTAAATTCATTTTCTGTTTTACCAACTGGTCCAGCTTTTGGAGGAGGAGTGGGTAGAATTGAAATCGAAATAGCACCCTCTGACCCTAATTATGTTTATGCTATATTTTCAAACGTAGGAGGACTAGGAAGATATAAAGGAATCTTTAGATCCACAGACAGAGGACAAAATTGGGAAGAAATCATTCCAGGTTGGGCTAATAGTTCAACACCTCCATTAAATAATATTTTTAACCAACAAGCTAATTATGCTATGGCATTGGGAGTTGATCCTGCTGATAAAAATAGAATTATTATCGGAGGACTAGATGTTTGGGTATGGAAAGAAGGTTTTGGTGTGGAGTCTAAATCTTACTGGGCAGCCCCTGAAGTTTTCGATTGGGCAGTACACGCAGATCAGCATGAAATAGTATTTCATCCAACAGATCCTAGTATTGTTTATTTTGGAAATGACGGTGGTGTTTACAGATCTTTAGATGGAGGTGAGACTTATTCTGCAATAAATAGAGGATTTTCTATAACACAATTTTATACTGTTGGTTTTTCTAAAGAAGGACATATTATTGGAGGAACACAAGATAACGGAACTCAGTTAATTAATTTTGAAAGTAACTTTTCTTCAAGAAACGCTGTAGAAGTTAGAGGTGGAGATGGTGGATTTGCATTGATTTCTTACATTAATTCTGATATAATGTTCGCTGAATCTCAAAATGGCTCTGCTAGTAGATCTGCTAATGCAGGAGAATCATTCGGTTCTTTAGAAAACTTAGTTGGAGATACCATTGCCGGACAGGCTCAAACAGCTTCAGATTCTGGTAATGATGGTTTATTTGCTACTTTTATTAACCCAATGGAATTATGGGAATCAGTAAATATTGATGGTACTCCTAAAGATACTAGTTTCTTTTTTGCAGCAACATCTCTAATTAGTAATGGTAATGAGTCTGATTTCTGCGTTTACATGACAAAGCAAGCTCTAGATTTCGGGACTGTGCCAGAATGGTTCCAGGTAACACCTAACGGCGGGTCTCCTATTACTAGAATGACTGTTTCTCCAGATGGTAATCACCTGTATTTTGCAAGAGGCTCTTCTTTGTATAGAACTGATAATTTAAATTTAGATACTGTAACAAACAATTTTTCAAATATGGATGTTGATGGCGCTACTCCTGTAGTTAGTACCGTCTCTGTAGATCTTCCTGGAGCAAACACTATCACCTCTATTGCATTTGACCCTAATGATGTTAACACAATTGTAGTTACCACTGGTAATTACTCTAATTCTGATCACGTTTATCGTTCATCTAATGCATTAGACTTAATACCTACTTTTAACTCTATTCAAGGTAATTTACCTAAAATGCCAGTTTATTCTGCGGTTGTAGATGTTAATAATTCTAGTAATATCATTATTGGTACTGAATTTGGCATATGGTCTACACAAAATGGTAGTAGTTGGCAAGTTGAGGATGATGGCATGCCTTTAATTCCTTGTCATCAACTTCGTCAACAAACTTTACCTGGTGTTAACAAAGGAGTTATTTATGTAGGTACGCATGGTAGAGGATTCTTTAAGTCTTCTAATACCTCTTCTATTGAACAACAAGCTATAAACAATAAGGATGATGATAACTTTTTTAGTCTTAAATTATATCCTAATCCTACTTCTTCAACTTTAAATATTGAATCTGATTTTTCTAGTTATACTTTTGAAATAGTAGATTTAATGGGTAAAGTTGTTTATGCTTCTGAGACATCTGTTTCAAACTCTAAAGTAGATGTTTCTTCTTTTGAAAATGGTACTTACATTGTTATCACAAATAGCTTTGAAGGAAAAGAATACGGACAATTTATAAAAACAAAGTAATAGATTACTAAATTAAATAAGAGCCTTGCTTATTGCAAGGCTTTTTTTTTATGAAAAAGAGAATTGCAATAAATGGTTTTGGTAGGATAGGACGAAATTTTTTAAGATTATCGTTAGATAATCCTAATATTGAGGTAATAGCAATCAATGATGTTGCTTCAATGGATATTATGGTTCATCTATTTAAATATGATTCTATTCATGGTACATTAGATGAACAAATTTTAATTAGCGATAATGGTTTTGGTGTAGGAAACAATAATATTAAGTTTTTTAACGAAAAAGATCCAACTAATTTACCATGGAAAGAGTTAGATATTGATATTGTTATTGAAGCAACAGGCTTATTTAAAACTGAAAAGTTATCAAATAAGCATATTATTGCCGGAGCAAAAAAAGTAGTTTTAACAGCTCCTCCCATTGATGATTCTATTAAAACTATTGTTATAGGCGTCAATGATCACCTTATTAATGCAAATGACAAGATAATTTCTAATGCTTCTTGTACAACAAATAACGCTGCTCCAATGATTAAGGTAATAGATGAGCACTTTACTATTGAAAGTGTATATATTACCACAATTCATTCTTTTACTAGTGATCAGCGTTTACACGATTCGCCACATAAGGATTTTAGACGTGCGAGGTCTGCAACTAGTTCTATTGTTCCTACAACTACTGGAGCAGCAAAAGCAGTTACAAAGGTATTTCCTCATTTAAAAGAAATTATTGGAGGATGTGGTATGAGAGTTCCTGTTGCTAATGGATCTTTAACCGATATTACGTTTGTAATTCGTGAAGAGACAACTATTGAGAAAATAAATACATTATTTAAAAACTCTTCCAGCTCTATATTAAAAGACATAATATTTTATAATACTGACCCTATAGTTTCAATTGATGTGGTAGGAAATAATTATTCATGTGTATTCGATTCTGGGCTTACCTCAGTTATTGGCAAAATGGTTAAAGTAGTAGGATGGTACGATAATGAGATTGGTTATTCTAATAGATTATTAGATTTAATCAAACTTCTTTAGAGAAACTATTTCCCCATCGAAAACTGCATAAGTTTTATAATTAACCCATTCTCCTAAATTAATATACGTCGACTGATCATTAAGTTTTATTTCCATTGGTAGATGTCTGTGTCCAAAAATGAAAAAATCTACTTCTTTTTCTTTTAATTTATTTTTGCAGAACTGTACTAAAAATTCTTTATCCCCCAAGTTTTTGTCGTCTTTTACTCCATTTGAAATTCTTGATTTCTTAGACCAATATTCAGCAATAGAAATACCGATATTCGGATGTATAATAGAAAATAAAAATTTACAAAAAGAGTTTGAAAAAATCTTTTTTAAGATCTTATAGCCATAATCTCCAGGACCTAATCCGTCACCATGTCCTAGAAAAAAAGTTTTATTATTTAGTTTAATTTCGATAGGCTGCCTGTAAATGGTAACATTTAATTCTTTTTCAAGATAATCGAACATCCACATATCATGGTTTCCTGTAAAAATAAATATAGGTATGCCACTATCGCTCAACTCGGCAAGCTTTCCTAACAAGCGTACATATCCTTTAGGAACAGCTTTTTTGTACTCGAACCAGAAGTCAAAAATATCTCCTAACAAATAAATAGCGTGAGCATCGGCCTTTATAGAATCTAACCAATTTATAAAAAGCTTTTCTCTTTTTAAACTTTCTGATTTATTGGGTACTCCTAGATGTAGATCTGAAGCAAAGTATATTTTATTCGAAGATTTCAGACAGTTTTTTATTTAATAATGTTCCTTTTAAGTCTTTTGCAATAATATATCCATTTCCGTCAATTAAAAATGTGGATGGAATACTTTTAACTCCATAAGTTTTAGCAGTTTCAGAGTCAGCCCCAATTAAATCGCTAAGTTGAGTCCACCTTATATTATCATCCTTTATTGCATTAAGCCATTTGGCTTTTTCGTTTATTGATTTTGTAGTGTCATCTAACGATACCCCAATTATTTCGAATCCTTGCGATTTATATTGGTCATATAATCTAACTAGATTAGGATTAGCATCTCTACATGGCTTACACCATGAAGCCCAGAAATCAATCAAAACATGTTTTCCTCTAAAGGAAGATAAACTAACTGCTTTTCCATTTGTATCGTATATTGTAAAATCTGGAGCAATAGCACCAACGGAAGTAGATTTTCTTGTTTTAAGCTCTTCTTTAATATTTGAGGTCCAATTATTTAAAGGATAGTATTTGTCAAGACTGTCCGAAGTGTTTTTGTAAAGGTCAAAATTTTCTTCAATACTCCCTAAATTTATTAAAGCAAGTACAGTGGCAAAATTATTGCTATTATTAACAATGTACTCTTTTATTTTTTCTTGTTGCAAAAACATTAATTCATTATACCTTATCATTACTCGTTCCATAACCATTTGTTGATTAGCAGTGCCTTCCGCTTTTTGGTATACCATTCTTAACGAATCCTCGCTTAGTTTTGTATCGTTGAAAATATTAAGTATTCTTACATATCCTTCAATTTCAATTGAGCCATTTCCATAATAGATTGCTAGATTGTTTAAGTCCATATCTAGTTTTATCTGGTCGCCATTTTTAACTATTAAAATTGCAAAATTGTTTGGAGTGTGGTATAGTTTATAAATGCCAATATTTTCTTGTTTAACATCAAATGAAAATTTACCATCTTCAACTTTACAAGAGTCAATAAATATAGGATCTATTTCTGGAAATAATTCTTCAAGATAAAGAGTAGTTGCTTCTTTTTGATTTGATAAATTTCCTTCGATTGTTTTATTATTTTGATTACATGAGAGAATAAAAACAGGAATAATAAAAAGTATAATTTTTTTCATTTTTTCTTATTTATTTAATTTTTCTTGAAGCATCTTATTGGTAAGTTTCGGATCTGCTTTTCCTTTTGAAAGTTTCATAACTTCACCCATAAAGAGGCCTATTAATCCTATTTTACCAGCTTTATATTCTTCGACTTTTTGGGGAAATTTTGCTAAGGCATTATCAATATAAGTCGAAAGAGAGTCGCTGTCACTTTCTTGTATCCAGTTATTAGATTTTGCAATTTCTTGAGCCGATAAATTTGACTCGATTAGCACAGGAAATATTTTTTGAGTAGCAACAGAATTACTAACTTTTCCATCGTCAATCAATGAAATTAACTGTGCTATTCTATTAGGTGGTACACTAAAATCTTTTATCGAAATAGCTTTTTCGTTTAAATATGACTTGACAGATCCAATAACTATGTTTGCAGCCGTTTTATAGTTTTTCACATGACTACATAATTCCAAAAAGTAAAAACCAATATCTTTATCTTCTATAAGAATATTTGTGTCATATTCAGAAAGTCCGTATTCTGATTTAAATTTTTTGGATAATTCGTTTGGTAAAAGTGGTAATGTTTTTTGTATGTTTTGAATGTATTCCGGAGTAAGAATTACTGGTTGCAGATCAGGTTCTGGGAAATACCTGTAATCGTTTGCATTTTCTTTTGACCTCATTAATACCGTAGAGCCATTTGCAGCATTAAAAGATCTGGTTTGTTGCTCAACAACCCCACCATTCTCAATTAATTCGATTTGTCTGTCTCTTTCAAATTCTATCGCTTTTTTGACGTTTCTTAAAGAGTTCATATTTTTTACTTCGACTCTATCTCCAAACGTATCACTACCTTTGAGCATTACAGAAATGTTGGCATCACATCTTAAAGATCCCTCTTCTAAATTACCATCGCATATCTCAAGATATCGTACTAGTTTTCTAACTTCAACAAGGTATTGATAAGCCTCTTCAGATGACCTTAAATCAGGTTCTGATACAATTTCTATAAGAGCAACACCTGCTCTGTTCAAATCAACTAATGTGTTAAAAGGGTCAATATCATGAGTGCTTTTTCCAGCGTCTTCTTCCATATGAATTCTGGTGATATTGATGTCTTTCTCAATTCCATCTTTATTTTTAATAGTAACAATTCCTCCGGTACAAATAGGTGTAGTGTCTTGTGTTATTTGATATCCTTTTGGAAGGTCGGGATAAAAATAATTTTTTCTTGCGTATTCATTAGATTCAGTAATATTACTGTTACAAGCCAAGCCCATTTTAACAGCATATTCAATCACTTTTTTATTGCTTTTAGGCAATGTTCCTGGATGGCCTAATGTTATAGGACTGGTCTGGCTATTTGGAGAAGAACCATAAGTAGTAGAGTCACTACAATATGCTTTTGTCTTGGTAGATAATTGAGCGTGTACTTCTAGCCCAATAACTAATTGATATTTTTCTCTCAAGCTTTTCATTTTTGTAAATATAATTAAAGAATTTCTTCTAAACTTTTGTCAACAGCATTTATTGTTTTATCCAGCTGATTAATAGTATGAGTATTAGAAATAAATAAAGATTCGAAGGCTGAAGGGGCAAAATAGATGCCTCTTTTTAAAACACCATGAAATAATTTTTTAAACAATTCAGCGTCTGCATTACACGCTTGATCAAAGTTTTCTACCTTTTCAACATTGAAATGAAAACTAAGCATAGATCCAACTCTATTTATTGCTACTTTTTGGTTGTATTTTTTAAAAACCTTTGATAATCCGTTCTCTAAATATTTTGTTTTTTCATCTAATTCTTGGTAAATATTTGGCGAATTTTTTAATTCTTTTAATAGGGTATATCCACAACTCATTGCAATAGGGTTTCCGCTAAGAGTCCCTGCCTGATATATTGGACCTACAGGAGCAACCATGTTCATGATTTCTTCCTTGCCGCCAAAAGCACCAACTGGTAATCCGCCACCAATAATTTTCCCCAGTGTAACCATATCAGGTTTTACATTATAAATTTGTCCTGCTCCACCATTTGATAATCGGAAACCAGTCATTACTTCATCAAAAATTAAAACGATATTATTTTCTGTACTTAATTTTCTTAATCCTTCTAAGAATCCTTTAACTGGAGGAATACAACCCATATTACCTGCAACAGGCTCTACAATAATAGCGGCAATTTCTCCTTTATTTTGATCTATTATCTTTTCAACCGATTGCAAGTCATTAAATTTCGCAAGTAGAGTATCCTTAGCGGTTCCTTTTGTTACTCCTGGACTATTGGGAGTACCTAAAGTAATAGCACCACTTCCTGCTTTAATTAAAAACGGATCTGCATGCCCATGATAACATCCTTCAAATTTTA
>JBELHW010000035.1:0-18056 GCA_042091225.1 Cryomorphaceae bacterium
ATGTACTCCTGAGTCTGTTCTTCCAGCTCCTTGAATAAAGATATCAGATTTAAGTAGCGTCGAAACACAAACGTTTATTTGATTTTGAATACTATCAGCATTTGGTTGTACTTGCCAACCATGATAAGAAGTTCCATTATATGCTATTTCTAAAAAATATCGCTTAGCCATTTCATTTACAAAGTTATTTAATTGACCCTATAAAAAAACATAAAAAGATGATAATTAAAACAATAGAAGATAATAAACATCGTTTGTAAGTTGATTTATTAAAAAGCAGTAATTAAATTTGCGTAAATTTTAAACAAGAAATATAAATGGAAAATACTTCTGAAAAAATAGATATTAAAGAGCTAAACGAAAGAATCAATAAAGAAAGTGCTTTTATTGATCTATTGACTTTAGAAATGAATAAGGTAATTGTTGGTCAAAAAAAGATGACCGAACGTTTATTAATAGGGCTTCTTTCTAACGGACATATTTTATTAGAGGGTGTGCCAGGATTGGCAAAAACTTTAGCCATAAATACTTTGGCAAATACAATTGACTCTAAATTTAGTAGAATTCAGTTCACTCCTGATTTACTTCCTGCAGACGTTTTAGGAACACAAATTTATAGTCCTAAAAACGAAAGTTTCTCTATTAAAAAAGGTCCAATTTTCGCAAACTTTGTTTTGGCGGATGAAATAAATAGAGCGCCGGCAAAAGTTCAATCGGCTTTGTTAGAAGCAATGCAGGAAAGACAAATTACTATTGGTCAGGAAACATTCCAATTACAAGAGCCGTTTTTAGTTCTGGCTACCCAAAACCCAGTTGAGCAAGAAGGAACTTATCCTCTACCAGAAGCTCAAGTAGATAGGTTTATGCTAAAAGTAGTTATTGACTATCCAGAAAAAGAAGAAGAAAAAATTATTATAAGAAATAATCTTTCAAAATCTTTTCCTAAAGCACAACAAATTTTAAAACCAGAATCTATTCTTAAAGCTAGAGATTTGGTAAAGGAAGTGTATATGGATGAAAAAATAGAACAGTATATAATCGATATTGTTTTCTCTACTAGAAATCCAAAAGAATATGGATTAGATAAATTTGCAGATATGATCAGCTTTGGAGGCTCACCAAGAGCAAGCATAAGCTTAGCCAAAGCGGCCAAAGCATATGCTTTTATTCAAAGAAGAGGATATGTTATTCCTGAAGATGTAAGGGCAATTTGCCACGACGTGTTAAGACACAGAATTGGATTAACCTATGAAGCTGAAGCTGAAAACGTTAATACAGAGGATATAATCACTGAAATATTAAACAAGGTTGAAATTCCATAAATGAGCGCAAGTGATTTACTCAAAAAAGTTCGAAAAATCGAATTAAAGACAAAAGGTATCTCCAATCATATATTCTCGGGAGAATACCACACTGCCTTTAAAGGGAAAGGTATGGTTTTTAGTGAAGTTAGAGAGTACCAACCAGGGGATGATATAAGAACAATTGACTGGAACGTAACAGCACGATTTAATAACCCATACGTTAAAGTTTTTGAGGAAGAAAGGGAAATGACAGTAATGCTAATGATTGACGTTAGTGGCTCAAATAATTTTGGAACTCAAGAAGAACTAAAAAAAGAACTAATTATAGAACTATCTGCAGTTATTGCCTTTTCTGCCATACAAAATAACGATAAGGTTGGTGTTCTTTTCTTTAGCGATAAAATTGAAAAATTTATCCCTCCAAAAAAAGGAAAGCCACACATTTTAAGAATCATCAGAGAGCTTATATCTTTCCAGCCTCAAAATAAAAGAACAGATATTTCTCAAGCACTTAAATACTTTAACAATGTCATAAAAAAAAGAAGTATTTGCTTTCTAATGTCCGACTTTCAAGACCAAGAATTTGAAAACCCCCTCAGAATTGCTAATAAAAAACACGATATAATTAGCGTGAAAATTAACGACCTAAGAGAAAAAGAGTTGCCAAAAGTAGGCTTAATACAAATGAAAGATGGAGAAACAGATGAAATTAAATGGATAGACACAAATAACGACTCTGTAAGATACGATTACGCCAAACATTTTAATGAATCGAACAAAAAAATAAACGAGATTTTCAAATCTTGTGCAATGGATAGTATTGACCTATACACCGGAAAAGATTACGTTAAACCGTTAATTAATTTTTTCAAAAAAAGAAAATAAATGAAGATTCGAATTATTTTAATATTACTTATTTTTCCTTTTTTGACTTTCGCTCAAATCGAAACTAAAACAGATAGCTCCAATATATTAATAGGAGATCAAATTATTTTAAGCATCAAGTCTAATATAAAAGACATAAAAAACTGGAAAGAATTTCAAGACTCAATTGCCAATTTTGAGATTATTAGTAAATCTAAAATAGACTCTTCGAAAACCGAAAATGGTTGGATTATAAGTCAAGAATACGTTTTAACTATTTGGGATAGCGGAACTTTCTTCATCCCTTCTATTGAGATAGAAAATAAAAGTTCTGATTCGATAAAAGTATATGTTAATAACGTTAAAACGAACCAAGATCAAGAAATAAAAGACATAAAAAAGCCCATCAATACTCCTGTTACTTTTGAAGAAGCATTTCCATATATTTTAATTTTTATCGCTCTAGCTCTGATTTGTTTACTGATTTATTATTTTTTCAAAAACAAAGAAAAAGTAATTGAAGTTAAAAAAGTAGAAAAAATAATTGTTCCCCCTTATCAAATAGCTTTAGACTTGCTAAACACACTTAAAGACAAAGAACTGTTACAACAAAATGAAATCAAAGAATACCACACTCAAATTTCTGAAATCACAAGAAGATACATTGAAGCCGGATTAAATATACAAGCGATGGAAATTGCAAGCAACGACATTTTAAATTTACTGGAGCAACAAAGAATAGAAACTAAAAGCATAAAAAAAGTTTTTGAAATAAATGACCTTGCAAAATTCGCTAAGTACAAACCGATAGAAATTGAAAATAAAGAATGCTTAGAAATGGCAATTTTATTTGTAGAACAAACTAAACCAAAACAAAATGAACTACAATAATTGGACATTTGCTAACCCAGAATTTCTCTACCTCCTATTTTTAATACCATTATTATGGATTTGGAGATACTTTTACAATAAAAGACAGTTTTCGACATTTAAAATATCTTCTTTAAGCTCAATAAAAACTAAAAGTTGGAAAGAAAATGGTAAACTTTTTATCTTTATTATAAGGACTTTAGCCATTGCTTTCATAATTTTAGGATTGGCAAGACCACAATCTTCCTCATCTTGGCAAGACTCCACTACCATGGGTATTGATATAATTATTTCAATGGATATTTCAGGAAGTATGTTAGCTCAAGATTTGAAGCCAGATAGATTAGAAGCTTCAAAAAACGTAGCCTTAGATTTTATTTCGGCAAGACCTAATGACAGAATGGGATTAGTAATTTTTAGTGGAGAAAGTTTTACCCAATGCCCTTTAACCACAGATCATGTAGTTCTTAAAAATTTATTTAAAGATGTGAAAAGTGGTTTAGTTGAAGATGGTACTGCAATAGGTATGGGACTTGCAACCTCGGTTAATAGATTAAAAGATAGCCAAGCAATAAGTAAGGTTGTAATACTATTGACTGACGGAGTAAATAATCAAGGAAGCATCCCTCCTCTCACGGCTGCAAAAATTGCTGAAAAATTTGACATAAGAGTTTATACAATTGGTGTAGGAACAGAAGGGTTTGCTCCTTATCCTTTCAAAACTCCATTCGGAACAACCGTTTATCAAGATATTGAGGTTCAGATAGATGAAAAAACACTTCAAGATATTGCCACAACCACAAACGGAAAATACTTTAGAGCAACTTCAAACAAAGCCCTAAAAGAAATATACCTTGAGATAGATAAACTAGAAAGATCGAAAATAGATGTTAAAGAATTTAGTAAAAAGAATGAAGAATTTAGATTTTTTATTTGGATTGCAATTTCACTATTATTAATCGAATTTTATTGTAAGAAATTCTTATTTAAAAGCATCACATAATGTTAAGATACGAAGACATTACATTTTTATACCTATTGGCTTTGGTGCCAATTATAATAGCTGTTTTTTATGTGTTTTTAAGATGGAGAAAAAATGCAATTTTAAAATTAGGCTCATTTAGCGTGATAGAAAAAATGATGCCAATGACCTCTATTTTTAAATTAAAAATAAAATTCTGGATGTATGTAATTGCTCTAATCGCTTTAATTATAGGGCTAGCAAATCCTCAGTTTGGCTCTAAGCTAGAAGAAGTAAACAGGGAAGGAATTGATATTATGATCGCTATAGACCTTTCTAACAGCATGCTAGCAAAAGACCTACCTCCTAACAGATTAGAAAGAGCTAAACAATCGATTTCTAGGATGATAGATAGACTTCAAGGAGATAGAATTGGTCTAGTTGTTTTTGCTGGAGAAGCTTACGTACAACTCCCAATTACAACAGATTATTCTGCAGCTAAGTTATTTTTATCTACTATAAATTCAGACATCATACCTACCCAAGGAACTGCAATTGGTAAGGCAATTGAACTATGTATGAATAGCTTCGATTTCGAAAATGGTCAAAGTAAATCAATTATAGTAATTACAGATGGAGAAAACCATGAAGATGATGCAATAGAAAAAGCAAAAGAAGCATACAAAAAAGGAATTATTGTTCATACTATCGGGATGGGATCAGAAGAAGGTGGACCAATTCCGATTAATAATAAAGGCCAATTTCTGAAGGATAATAACAATCAAACTGTTATTACCAAATTAAATGAAGTTATGTTAAAGCAAATTGCTAGCTCCGGAAATGGTTCATATATTAGAGCAAATACTACAAGTACAGGACTGGACGCCTTATTTAACGAAATCAATAATATGGAAAAAAATAAAATCGATTCTAAAGTTTTTACCGACTACAAAGATAGATTTCAATGGTTGCTGGCTATAGCAATCTTTATTTTAATTTTAGAAATGATTTTACTAGAAACAAAAAACAAATGGTCCAATAAAATTCAATTGTTTGAAGATGAAAAATAATCTGTTATTTAGTCTCCTAATTCTGTTTCAAATTAATGTTTTTGCTCAAAATTTTAATAGCGAAAATAGAAAAGGTATTAAACTATATAATGATAGTTTATTCTCCCAAGCCGAAGAAAAATTTAGCGAAGCTTTATTGAAAAATCAGGATTCTTTTATTCCATCATATAACCTAGCAAATACGGTTTACAAACAAAGTGACTTTGAACGATCGGAATCTTTATTTAATGGGCTTACTCAGAAAACGGAAGATAAAAAACAAAAGTCAATGGCCTTCCATAATTTAGGTAATTCATTTTTTAATCAAGACAAAATAGAAGAAAGCATTGAGGCATATAAAAATGCACTAAGAAATGACCCTTCAGATTTCGATTCCAAATATAATTTATCTCTAGCTTTAAAGCGCCTTAAAGAACAACAAGAAAACAAAGAAGAGGAAAAAGAGGAAGAAAAAGAAGAAGAGGAAGAAGAGGAAGAAGAGGAAAAAGAGGAAGAAAATAAACAGGAAGATCCATCGCAAAACCAAGAACCCCAAGATCAACAAGAACCAGAGCAACCTAAGGACCCTAATGAAATGAGTCAGGAAGAAGCGCAACAAATGCTTGATGCTTTAGAGAATAAAGAAAGGGAACTACAGGAAGAATTACAAAAAAAGAAAGGAAAAGGAGTTAAATTAAAAATTGAAAAAGACTGGTAACATGATCCGGATTTTACTTTTACTTACATTCTTTAGTCAAATAACTTTAGCTCAAGAATTTTTTTCATCTGTTTCTAATAAAAATGTAGAAGTAGGAGAAGAATTTCAAATTGTTTTTAGTGCCAATGGAAATGCAAAAGATTTTAAAGCTCCAAACTTATTAGGACTTCGTAAAATAAGTGGACCCAATAAATCTAGCAGTAGTTCTATGGAAATTATAAATGGAAAAATCAATAGCTCAAAAACAACTTCTTTTACATATTACGTAAGTGCTCTTAGTGAAGGAGAATTGACTATACCGCCTGCAACTGTTAAAATAGATGGAAAAAAATTTCAGTCTAGATCCCTAAAGATTAATGTCAGAAAAGCAGACCCAAATAAAAAAAAGGAATTCAATATAGCAGATAATGTAAGTTTAAGGGTAGAAGTAAATAAAAAAAACATCTTTCAAGGAGAGCAAATTTTAGTCTGCTACAAATTATATTCTAAAATAAACTTAGCCGACATATCCGTTAATCAATTACCAAAACTAAACGGATTTTGGAACGAAAAAATTGAATCTAGCTCAAGAGCAAGCATACAAAATATAGATGGAGTAAATTATAAAGTATGGGAAATCAGTAAATTATTACTTACACCTCAAAAAAGTGGAAAACTGAAAATTGACCCTATGGAATTAAGTATCACTGTTCAAATAAAATCAAAAAGACAATCTGGTGATATCTTCGGAATGTTCAATAACTATAAAAATGTTGTTGAAGAAATAAAATCGAAAGAAATAATTATTAATGTAAAAGACTTACCCCCAAATCCGCCAAATAGCTATAATGGAGCCGTTGGGAATTTTAAATTAAATGCAAAGACAGATAAAAATAGTTTAAACGCCAATGAAGCAATTAATTATGAAATAGAACTTTCAGGAACAGGAAACTTACATCTAGTTCAAAAAATTCCTGTTTCATTTCCCGAAGATTTTGAGGTGTTTGACCCTGAAAAAAAAGACAAATACTTCACCGGAAAAAACAATATAAAAGGAAAAATAATATTTAACTACTTAGTTATTCCAAGATATCAAGGGCAATACCTAATTCCCGAACAAGAATTTTCTTTTTTTAATGTTAAAACAAAAGAGTACCAAACATTAAAAACATCTTCCATTAATATAGATGTTAAAAAAGGAAAAAACCAGGCTAATGTTGTTGCTAACTCGCAACAATTATCTCAAGAAAATGAAGCAGAACTAAATGAAATTTTAAGTAGCTCTAAATTTAGTTTAATAAATAAAAAAAGATGGCATGAAAAATGGTGGTATATTCTATTAATTATATTGCCAATTGCATTAATTACTTTTAGTATTGTTAGAAATATTTATTTTAAATTTTTAGATAAAAATCCTGTTGACAGAAAATTCAGAAAATCACTTAAAATTGCTCAAAAAAGACTAAAAAATGCAGAGTTATTACTAAAAAACGATCAAAAACAAGCATTTTACCAAGAAATAGAAAAGTCATTACTTATTTATTTTTCTCAAAAATTCAACTTAGAAACAGCTGATTTATCCAAAGAAAATATTGCGCAAATCTTCAACAAAAAGAATATAGATAAAAATGTTTTAGATAATTATATTTCTATTTTAGAAGAATGTGAATTTTGTAGATATTCTCCTGCATCTATAGAAAATAATGACCTAAATATTGTCTATCAAAAGGCTTCTAAAATCATAATAGAAATTGAAAAACAACTGAAATAATGAAAAAAAGCTTTTGTGTTATTTTATTAGTTGCATTTCTAGATGTCAATGCAACAAAAATTGACAGCTTATTTTCTCAAGCAAATGAGCTCTTCACCATAGAACAAATTGATTCTTCAATTGTATTGTACAACTCTATTATTTCTTTGGGTTATCAATCTGAAGAACTCTATTTTAACTTAGGAAATTGTTTTTACCTCAAAGGAGATATTCCTAAGTCAATTTTATATTTCGAAAAGTCATTAAAACAAAACCCTTCTAACAATTTTGCAATTGAAAATTTACAACTCTGCTACAAAAGAATAGTATATTTAGAACAGCTTCCTAGTCTGTTCACTCATCGCTGGTGGAATAAAATAACCGATTTGCTATCTATAAAAGCTTGGTCGGTAACGTTGCTGCTCTTTGTTTGGTTACTTTGTATTTCTGTGTTTACATTTTATTTTAAAAGAAAAAGATCGTTTTTTAAGCTTTTAATGGTTTTAATACTGTGCAATATATTTACTCTGGCAGCTTTCCAATCTAAAAAAGCAGATGACAACAAAAGATATGGAATTCTTCAAGAAAATACTGCATTACACAAACAGTCTAACACTAACAACAAAATAAGCGATGTTGGAAAAGGGAATAAGGCTCTAATCCTATCACAAAAAAAGCAATGGAGTAATGTCCGATTTAGTAATGGCTTGCAAGGATGGATTAAAACAAAATATTTATCTGATATTTAAATGAAAAAAATCGGTTTAATCTCAGACACTCATTCTTATTTACATCCTAGAGTTTTCGAACATTTTAAAAATTGTGACGAAATTTGGCACGCAGGAGATATCGGTTCTATTGAGGTTTTAGATGATTTAAAAAAATTTAAACCAACTAAAGCTGTTTCAGGGAATATTGACAACCATATAATCCGATCTGCAACTAAGCAAATTTTAAATTTTAATTGTGAAGGAGTAAATGTATTGATTACCCACATTGGAGGATACCCTCCTAATTACAACCCAAAAACAAGAGCTCTTTTAAACCAAGAAAATGTAGATCTCTTTATTTGTGGTCATTCTCACATTCTTAAAGTTATTTTCGATAAAAAAAGAGATGTTTTACACATCAACCCTGGCGCAGCAGGTAAATATGGCATTCATAAAGTTATTACTCTTGTAAGATTCGAAATTAGTAATGGAAAAGTAGAAAACTTAGAGGTTATCGAATTAAATAGAAATTAACGAATTCTATCCGATGATTTTACTAATTTTTCATCTTTTTTAATAAACCAATTAGCCAATAAAATAAGAATGTAAGGTATAGCAAATAATACCATTCCTTTAAAGGGTGTATACTCTCCTTTCTGAATAAATAAAATGAAAAAGGTAGCTGATAAGAAAAGCTTCGAAACTTGATTTATCATAATTTGTTGGCTTCTATTTTTAAACTTTAAAATTGAAAAAATAGAAAGAAGCACGGTTATTATAGCTGTTATATTGGCAAATAGAAAATCAGTAACAAATAAATTATCTGTTCCATTTGATAAAACTGGTACCCTATACGTAATTATCAATACTGCTAAAACGTTAAAAAACAGATAGATGGATTGAACCCTTTGAATCATAATTATTTTTTTTCAAAATTAAATCAATATTTTTTAATATTTAGTCTGTTGTAACATATTTTTCTTATTATTGCAGCAACTAATCTAATGGTATTATTCAATACCCACATTCATTGAACATTTTTTTAATCACATTTAACATCCTAAACTATCAACATGTTTGATATCCATTTACTAAACAAAAAGCTAATTCCTGAATTAAAGGAAATTGCTAAAGAACTTGGTGTTCCAAAATACCAAAAGTTAAAAAAACAAGAGCTTGTATACGAAATCCTTGACGTCCAAGCTACACAAGCCTCTCTTTCTAAAAATAAAGAGGAAGAACCAAAACGCCAAAGAAAGAGGGTTTCTATTAAAGATAAAACAACTACAAATACCAATTCGTTCGAAAAGAAAGAATCGATCAATAGAGTTGAAAAAAAGAATAATGATCAATCAAAACAAGTAAAACACCAACATTCTAATCATAATAAAAACCAAGAGTTCGAGTTTGACGGAATTGTTAGCTCAGAAGGAGTCTTAGAAATGATGCCAGATGGTTATGGTTTTTTGCGTTCGTCTGATTATAATTACTTAAACTCTCCCGATGATATTTATGTATCTCAATCACAGGTCAAATTATTCGGACTAAAAACTGGGGATACAGTAAAAGGAACTGTAAGACCTCCAAAAAAAGGAGAAAAATACTTTCCACTTATTAAAGTAGATAAAATTAATGGTAGAGATCCTAACATTGTTCGAGATAGAGTTCCATTCGAGTTTTTAACTCCTTTGTTTCCTGACGAGAAGTTTAAGCTTAGTAAAAATGGTAAAAGTTCACTTTCTACCAGAATGATAGATTTATTTGCTCCAATTGGTAAAGGACAAAGAGGTTTAATTGTTGCTCAACCTAAAACAGGTAAAACAGTTCTATTAAAAGAAGTTGCCAACGCTATCGCCGAAAATCACCCCGAAGCATATCTCATGATTCTTCTTATTGACGAACGCCCCGAAGAAGTTACAGACATGGCTCGAAGTGTAAATGCCGAAGTAATTGCTTCAACTTTTGACGAACCCGCTGAAAGACACGTTAAAATAGCAAACATCGTGTTAGAAAAGTCTAAACGATTAGTAGAATGTGGACACGATGTAATCATATTATTAGACTCTATTACTAGACTTGCTAGAGCATACAATACCGTTCAGCCTGCTTCAGGAAAAATCTTAACTGGTGGTGTGGATGCAAATGCACTACAGAAACCAAAGCGATTCTTTGGAGCAGCAAGAAAAATAGAAAACGGAGGCTCTTTAACTATTTTAGCAACTGCACTTACCGAAACAGGCTCTAAAATGGATGAAGTAATTTTCGAAGAATTTAAAGGAACTGGTAATATGGAATTACAATTAGATAGAAAAATATCTAATCGTAGAATTTATCCTGCAATTGATGTTACATCATCAAGTACAAGAAGAGAAGACTTGCTTCTTGGTGATGAAATAACTAAGAAAATCTGGATTTTAAGAAATCATTTAGCAGATATGACTCCAGTAGAATCTATAGAATTTATGAGAGACAGAATGTTACGAACAGAATCGAACGAAGAGTTTCTTGTTACAATGAATGGCTAAAAAAAGCCCTCACTTGAGGGCTTTTTTTTATTTAAAATTTAATATTACCGTTACTTTTTCACCAACCTCAAGATCAGCCAAAAGAGGATGTTTTACTTTTTTATCAATTAGTTCTATTCTAGTCGTATTGCTAGGTGATGTACCTTCATTATTTGCAATAAACTCTAACTTATTTTGACCCTGAACTAAGTTAAGTTTTAAAACTTCTTTCTTGTTTCTCATTATCTTATTGTCTATCACCAATTTGCCGTTAAACAAAACGGAGACTCTATCCTGATCCTCAAGAGCTGAATCCCATAACTCAATACGAATTTTATCGTTGTTCCAACTTATTTCATGATTATCCCCAGAACGTAATAAAACAGGCCTACTCTTTTCTCGCTTAGTCAGTACCTCTTGTATTTTTTTTGCTTTTTTAATCTTCTTCTCTATAAAAGATTCTTTAGCATAAACAATAGTCCCTTGCGCGCATAGATTTCCATCAGGAAAATTACCTATAAATTGGCCTGAAAATCCTTTTTTATTTTTTGTAACACTTAAATCAATAAAACAAAAATTAGAAAGTGGTTCTTCAGATTTTGTGGAAATAATTTGAAACTCTTTAAGCTTCATTTCTTTATTTACAAAAGTACCGCTCAACTCGCTTTTAGTTTCGAAAGAAGTCCCTTCACCGGTAATAGAATAGCCATTTATAACGCCATCCTTTTCTTCTAATATTAATCTGTAGCTAATAGGACGATAATCTTCCATAAACAAAAAACCAATATAGTCAAATTGATTTTGAGCCATTAGCTGGCTACTAAGAAACAATAGTAAAAACAAATTTTTCATTTTACATGTAAATAAAATTCAAAAACAATTCTTTAGAAAAAATAGTATTTAAAATTATTTTTTTTAAATTTAAAAATTCTTATTAATTTAAATATAACAATAATGAAAAAATATTTTTTAACTTTTATAGTGTTTTTTTCAGCATATGCTGTTTCTTACGCATCATTTCCAGTTATTGAACTATCGGAACCTCTAATGACAGCAAGTTCGGATACAAGTGCCTGGGGAATTGTAGCAATTTGTTGTGGTGTTCTTGGCTTGTTTATCCCTTTCCTTGGAATTCCTGCGCTTATATTTGGTGCAATGGGACTCAAGAAGAAAATGAAAGGCTTAGCTATTGCTGGTTTCATATTAGGATTAATTGAAGTCATCCTTTTATTATTAGTATTATTAGCATTAGCTACAGTTGCCAGTATTTAATATTTAAATTAAATGTAATGAAAGTTCGGCGAAAGACAAATCGTCAAAAGTACCTGAACTCATCATTAACAAATTTTTGTTTTGCCATTTTATCTGAGATAAGTAATCGGTTAATTGTTTGCTATCATTAATTACTACTATCCTATTATCACCAAAAGCATCGAGCACTTGTTTTTTGTCTATGGGTTCTAGTTTTTTATGTGCTAATGCCTTTTCGCTAAAGTAAACAATAGCGATATCTGCAAAATCCATCGAATTTTTATATTGATCTAAAAAATCCTTATTTAAACTTGAAAAGGTATGCAGTTCCATGCATGCCACTAGCTTTCTATCTTTATATTGTTTTTTCATGGCTTTAGTGGTTGCTTTTAATTTAGATGGAGAATGAGCAAAATCTTTATAAAATACAGAATTAACACCTCTTTTTACTAGTTCTAAACGATTAGCCGCACCTCTAAAACTAGCAATAGATTGGTAAAAGTCTTCATTGCTTAGACCTAACTGATTACAAACCAACCTGGCAGCATTACAATTTTGTAAATTATGGTCACCAAAAATTTCTAATCCATAAGTGTTGCCATTGTCTTTAACAAAAGTTTGTCCATTTTCAATAAAATGGTCTAAAGTAGAATAAGGAATCCACTTACATGCGCTAGCTTCTTGAGATAATTTTTTAAGCTCAACATCGTCACTACAGAACAAAAGAGAGCCAGAAACGTCATTTTTAAAAATTCTAAATTGGTCTATATAGTTTTCAAATGTTGGAAATACATTTATATGGTCCCAAGCTATTCCACTAATCACAGCAATATCTGGCTTATACCAATGAAACTTGGGCCTACGGTCTATCGGAGAAGATAAGTATTCGTCTCCTTCCAAAATAATTATTGGTGCTTCTTCACTAAGCTTAAACATAGTTTCAAAACCGGTCAACTGAGCACCTACCATATAATCGCAATCTATTTCTAAATGGTTCAAAACATGAAGTATCATTGCCGTAATTGAAGTTTTGCCATGGCTCCCTCCTATTACTATCCTTTTTTTATCTTTCGATTGATTGTATATATATTCGGGGTAAGAGTAAATAGGTATTTTAAGTTCTTTTGCACGCAATAATTCCGGATTGTCAATTCTAGCATGCATCCCTAATATTATAGCATCAATACTAGTGTCTAGTTGTTCAGGATGCCAGCCTAATTTTTCTGGCAAAAGACCATACTTCTCTAGGCGAGATTTTGAAGGGTCAAAGATGGCATCATCAGAACCGCTAACCTCAAAACCTTTCAAACTTAAAGCAATTGCCATATTGTGCATGGCGCTTCCTCCAATAGCTATTAAATGTATTTTCACAATAAATATTTTAATTCTAAATTAAAGATAAAACACATTTCATACCTTTGTATTATCTAAACTTTTCAACATGAATTTGTACACAATAGATACTGGTTATTTTAAATTAGATGGAGGCGCTATGTTTGGCGTTGTGCCTAAAGTTCTATGGAATAAAACTAATCCGTCTGACCAAAATAATTTATGCCCCTGGGCTATGCGATCTTTACTAATTGAAGATGGAAATCGACTTATTCTAATTGACAATGGTATTGGCAATAAACAAGACCAAAAGTTTTTAAAGCACTACTACCTACACGGAGATTGTAATTTAGAAAATTCTTTACGAAAAAAAGGATTTGGAAAAGAGGATATAACAGATGTATTCTTAACTCATCTACATTTTGATCATTGTGGAGGAAGTGTCGATTGGAATAAAGACAAAACAGGATTCCAAATGGCTTTTAAAAACGCTAAATACTGGAGTAATAAGCAACATTGGAATTTAGCAACCAAACCTAATAATAGAGAAAAAGCATCTTTTCTAAAAGAAAATATTTTGCCGATAGAACAAAGTGGACATCTTAACTTCGTAGAAAATGAAGGACAATTATTTCCAAACTTTTCTACTTTATTTGTAAACGGACACACAGAGTCTCAAATGATTCCGCACATTCAGTATAAAGGAAAAACAATTGTCTTTGCAGCAGACCTTCTTCCTTCTACTGGACATATTCCCTTACCCTATGTTATGGGATACGATACTAAACCCTTAGAAACCTTAATAGAAAAAGAAACCTTTCTAAATAAAGCAGTTGATAATAATTACATCATTTACTTGCAACACGATAATTATAACGAATGTTGTACTTTAAAGAGAACTGAAAAAGGAGTAAGACTAGATAAAACATTCCGCTTAAGCGACTTATAATATAACTTTTTGAAATATTATCCGTTTAACAAAATATGAAGAAACTAAAACCTAAAACAGGAAGATTACTAATCTCAGAGCCTAGCATGAGCGACACAAATTTTCAAATGAGTGTCTTAATTATTACGCAACACAATCAGGACGAAACAATTGGCTTTATATTAAACCAACAAACTTCTTTCAAGATTAACGATCTAATAGACAACTTTCCAAAATTTGATGCTAAAATTTATATTGGAGGTCCAGTAGAAAAAAACTCTTTACACTTTATTCATACTTTAGGAAATAAAATAAAAAATTCAGTGCAATTAACAGACAATCTTTATTGGAGTGGTAGTTTTGAAGACCTTATTTTTCTAATTGAAAATGGAGAAGTAAATAGCAATCAAATTCGGTTTTTTGCAGGATACTCAGGCTGGTCCTCCGATCAGCTAGAACAAGAACTAGAAACCGACTCTTGGATTGTTGCAAAGAGTGACAGTATAAATTTAGAAGGTAACGACAAAAAGTTATGGAGAAACTTTCTGAAAACAATGAATAAAGAGTACGCTATCTGGTCAAATATGACAGATGACCCCTCTTTAAATTAATTGGTTACACTTGTCTACAAGCTCTCCAGCAATTTTATTGGAGTGAAATATTTTGTCTCCTACTGATTTTACCCAACGAATAGAATTTGAATTAGTGAGTATAAGTTCGCTAGATTGAACAATGTCTTGTTTGCTAATTGAATGTTGGTCAACCTCAAAGTTATCTAATATAAAAGCACGCATACAACCTTCGAGGCAACCTGAGGATAAACTAGGGGTAATTAGCCTGTCATTTTTCACTAAAAACAAATTAGAACTACAAGCCTCTATTGGCTCTTTATCTGTATTTAAAAGTAACAAGTCATCTAAATGGTTCTTTTGTTTTTCGATTGATGCCAAAACGTAAAATAGTGCTGAGGTACTTTTAAGATTAGACAATAGACCTTTTGGCTTTAAATGAGTTGTGTAATAAGCAAGCTCTAAACCAATAGAATTAAGAGAAAAATTAGAACCTTCAACAGAATAGGTTTCAATTAAAAAACATCCTATCCTACTTTGAGGAGTATATTTTCCAAGACCAGACCTAAATATAGTTACTCTAGCACCTCCACTAACAATGTTATTTTTTTTGGATAACTCAATTACTTGTTCTAAAATAGAAGCACTAGAAACATCCATACTAATATCCACCATATTTAATGCTTTCTCCATCCTTAAAAGATGGTTTTTTTTATTAAATATAATGCCGTTAAAAAACCTAAGAGTTTCGAAAACACCATCTCCGTATTTAAACGAACGATTGTTAAGATCAAACGATATATCTCGAACTATTTTTCCGTTTTGATTATACCACATAAAACAAATTTAATCGATTTAAATGGAAAACTAATTGAATCAAGCTTAAAAGACTACCAAAGTTTTTCCTAATTTTGAGTTTTACAACTATTCAGATGCAACTATTTTATAATCCGGACATAAATAATGATATTCATACTTTCTCCAAGCAAGAAAGCCAACATTGTATTAAAGTATTGAGAAAAAAAAATAACGATGAAATTTTTCTTGTAGACGGAATAGGTAATTTATATACTGGCAAAATTATAGATGATAACCCTAAGGCATGTAGAATAGAAATTACTAACAAACAACAACAATACAATAAAAAAGACCATTACATACACATAGCAGTTGCTCCTACTAAAAACAACGATAGACTAGAATGGTTTTTAGAAAAAGCAACCGAAATAGGAATTAACGAAATTACTCCCATAATTTGCCAAAGATCAGAGCGAAAAGTAGTAAATCATGATCGACTAAATAAAGTTTTAATCGCTGCAATGAAACAATCTGTAAAAGCATATTTACCAAAATTAAACCAGGCAATAAACTTCAGTCAGTTTATTTCTAAAGATTTTAATGGGAATAAATTTATTGCTAATTGTTTTGATAAACACAGAAAGGAGCTTAACCAATTTGACCTTAAAGGAAACAGCAATTTAGTTTTAATAGGGCCTGAAGGAGACTTTACAACCCAAGAAAGCATGGAGGCAAAAGCAAATAAATTTAAAACTATAAAATTAGGAGAAAATAGATTGAGAACTGAAACAGCTGCTCTAGTAGCTTGCCACACTATAAATTTACAAAACCAATGAGAAAATTATTCTTTTTAATCCCATTATTTCTTTTTGCATTCAATACTAGCACCTACAAAATTGCTGTCTTGAAATATAATGGAGGTGGTGATTGGTATGCAAATCCTACCTCAATTACTAACCTAATTGACTTTGCAAATAAAAATATAAAAACAAATATCTCAACAAAATACGACATAGTTGAAGCTTCTAATTCTGATATTTTCAACTATCCCTTTGTGTATATGACAGGACATGGAAATGTAGTTTTTTCAGATGCAGATGCTCAAAACCTTAGAGACTACTTAATCGGAGGAGGGTTTTTACATATTGACGATAATTACGGAATGGATAAATTTGTTCGATCAGAAATGAAAAAAGTATTCCCTAATTTAGATTTTATAGAGTTGCCATACAACCACCCTATCTACAATCAGAAGTATAAATTTGAAAACGGATTACCTAAAATACATGAACATGATGGCAAATCATCTAAAGGACTAGCACTTATTTATCAGGGTGATTTAGTTTGTTTTTATAGCTACGAATCGGACTTAGGCGACGGATGGGAAGATAAAATTGTACACAATAACAGCAAAGAAACTAGAGAGAAAGCATTAAAAATGGGTGCAAATATTTTAAGTTATATATTTTCTAATCAAAAATAATAGCTTTGTAAAATGAATCAGACTGTTAAAAGTACCATTGCTATTATTGCTATCTTGTTATTTATTGTTTTAGCATACTATCTTAATACTATAGTTATATACTTAATAATTTCTGCGGTGTTAGCTCTTATTGGAAGGCCATTAATGCGCTTACTCGAAAAGGTAAAATTTAAAAATTATAAGTTACCAAGAGCAGTCAAAAGTATAATTACACTATCTATTCTTTTATTGTTTTTCGCAAGTTTTTTCAGGTTGTTCGCTCCGCTAGTAATAGAAGAAGCAAAAATTATTTCCTCTATAAATTATTCCGATTTTTCTGTAGGACTAAACGAACCGATTACTGACTTGCAAGATTGGTTAAAAAGAAACCATTTACTGAGTAAAGATAGTAGTATTGAAAACGAATTATTAGGAGTTTTCAATCTTACAAAAGTTTCCAATTTTTTAAATTCCTTAATCGGATTTTTAGGTAATGGAATCATTTCTATTTTCTCTATTTTGTTCATTACGTTTTTCTTTTTAAAAGAAAAAAACATATTTGAAAAAATATTGGAAAGCATTGCCCCTAAAAATAGAAAAGAGCAATTTAGTTCGGCAATTAAAAACAGTAAAAAATTATTAACTAGATATTTTATTGGAGTTATTTTTCAAATTCTAATAATTACAGTTATAGTAAGCACAGGGCTTTCTATTTTAGAAATTAAAAATGCTTTTCTCATCGGTTTTTTAGCCGGACTAATTAATGTTATCCCATATATAGGTCCTTTAATTGGTGCTCTTTTCGGTGTTATACTAGGCATAACAACAAATCTTGATTTAGATTTTTACACTCAATTAATCCCTCTTTCTCTAAAAATTCTTTCTGTTTTTGCCATCATGCAAATGATTGATAACTTCATCATTCAACCAATTGTTTTTTCAAACTCTGTAAAAGCACATCCGCTCGAAATATTTATAATTGTTTTAGCGGCCGGAACAATCTGGGG
>JBELHW010000036.1:0-17287 GCA_042091225.1 Cryomorphaceae bacterium
ATAACATAATGATTTTTGGTAGTCTCTTTAAAATATTTTAGATCTAGTGGTAAAACCCAAGCCAAATCGTTATCCTTTCCAATTACTCTATTTGTTGAAACTGCTACAATTAATGAAACCATTTTAACTTTTTTTAACTTTATAATTTACATTTCTTTGAATTAAATAATTATTTATTTCTTCAAAGTGTTCGCCTAAATATTCTGGTGGTGAGATACCAATTCTTGTGTATTTTTTTTCTGCAACTAATTTAGCGACGGCAGTACATGTAAAACCAGTTGTTCTAGCCATTGAAATAGTTTCATTCTGAAAACGATCTAACAAAGTATATTCATAATTAGTAGAATTCCCATTTTCAGTTCCACTAATTTTAATTCTCATAATTGTAAAATCATGCTCACCCTCTTTTAGTTCCCATTTTGGAAACAATAATTTAGATGTTACATCAATAGGTCGTACTTTTTGTCCTTTAACCTCAATTTCATCATAAGAAAAGAATCCACTTTCTCTCAAAACCTTTATGTATTCTACACATCCAGGATATCTTAATGTTTTTTCAATCATATTAGGAATATGAGGCATAGTCTTTATAAGAGATCTTAACCCGTCAGAATTCCAACTTTCTAAAGTGCCTATTTCTTCAAACGATATTAACTCTGTATCTGATAAAGCTTCTTTAATTATTAAATTATGGTTTTGAACATATCTGGCAGGTCGAATATATTCTTCAATAACATCAATAGGAGAAAATACAGCTTTATATTCGTAAGGCCAATCTCTTTGTTTAGGTAACCCACCTACTAAACATTCGTAATTTTTAATTTTCATGTTTAAATTGTGGTGAGCTAAAATAATATTTCCCATTCCTGGTGCAACACCACAATCCATAATAGCAATTACACCATTTTGTTTTGCAAGTTCATCTAGTTCAAAAGGGTCTTCAGGAAAAAATGAAATATCAACAATATTTTTACCTGCTTTTATTACGGTTTCAAGCATTTTATAGCCCATGAATCCCGGAACAGCTCCAATTACTAGGTCGAATGGAGTTATTAAATCTTTTAAAATTTTATGATCAGATAGATCTGCTTCTATTGTATGAATCCCTTTTTGTTTTAGTCGATCTAAGGCTTTTGAATTAATGTCTACAGAAGTAACATCGAATTGAGTACTTAAATCGATAGCCATTACTCCCCCTACAAGTCCTGCCCCTAAAACAATTATTTTTTTTTGCATTATATCGCTACTTTACCTTTAATGTGAGGATGTGGATCGTAATTTATTAATTCGAAATCCTCAAATTTAAAATCAAAAATAGACTTTACTTGTGAGTTGATTTTCATAATTGGTAGAGATCTAGTTTCTCTAGACATCTGTAGTTCTGTTTGCTCAAAATGATTGCTGTAGATATGTGCATCACCTAAAGTATGTACAAAGTCGCCTAATTTTAAATTACATACTTGAGCAACCATCATAGTTAATAATGCATAGGATGCAATGTTAAATGGCACTCCTAAAAAAATATCTGCACTTCTTTGGTACAATTGACAAGATAGTTTTCCGTCCGCAACATAAAATTGAAAAAACGCATGACAAGGAGGTAAAGCCATTTGCTCTATTTCACCAACGTTCCAGGCACTAACAATAATTCTTCTACTATTAGGGTTATTTTTAATTTGATCTATAATTTGACTTATTTGATCTATATGTTTGCCATCTGGTGCTGGCCAGCTTCTCCATTGGTAGCCATAAACGTGTCCAAGATTTCCATTTTCATCTGCCCATTCATCCCAAATTTTAACACCATTATCTTTAAGGTATTTAATATTAGTTTCCCCTTTAAGAAACCAAAGTAACTCATGGATAATTGATTTTAAATGTAATTTTTTGGTCGTCAAACACGGGAACCCCTCAGACAAATCAAATCGCATTTGATGTCCAAACACACTTTTTGTTCCAGTTCCAGTTCTATCTTCCTTAAGAGTGCCTTCTTTCATCACTCTATCCATTAATTGTAAATATTGTTGCATTTTTTTAAATAATCATTCCTACTATTACTGCGGTAAATAAACAAGCCATTGTACCAGAGACTAAAGATAACATTCCTAGCTTAGAAAGATCCTTGGTTCTACTAGGTGCTAATGTTCCTATACCTCCTATTTGAATTCCAATTGACGCGAAATTAGCAAATCCACATAAAATATAAGTTGCTATTATCACAGATTTATTTTCAAAAAATTGAGCTTCATTTTTAAGTTCTCCTAAAGAGATGTAAGCTACAAATTCGTTTAAAACAATCTTTTCCCCTAGTAGTTGCCCAACTAATACTATATCTTGTTTACAAACTCCCATTAACCAAGTCAATGGGGCTAAGGTGTATCCTAAAATAAATTCTAAACTAAAAGATTTATATTGTCCATTACTTATGTCTGTAACCCAATTATTTAGACCTAAAGTTTGCCCAATTAAACTCCCTAAAAAATAATTTATCATTGCTATAAAAGCGATAAAAACAAGAAGCATAGCTCCTACATTTACAGCAAGTTTTAATCCTTGAGTTGTTCCAATACTCATAGCTTCTAAAACATTTGAGCCTAAATCTTGAGGAGCAATCTTAATTTCTTTACTAACCTCTTCTGTTTCAGGAAGTAAAATTTTAGAAGCCACTATTGCTGCAGGAGCAGACATTACAGAAGCAGCTAAAAGATGTTTAGCAAAAAACAATTGTGTTGTTGGATCATTTCCTCCAAGAAATCCAATATATGCTGCCAGTACTCCCCCGGCAATCGTTGCCATTCCTCCGCTCATCAGACAAAAAAGTTCTGAAAGAGTCATATTTTTTATATAAGGTTTTACTAAAAGAGGAGATTCTGTCTGACCTAAAAATATATTACCAACTGTAGCTAGACTTTCAGCACCAGATAAATGGAATAGTTTTCTCATAAACTGAGCAAAGAAGAGAACAATTTTTTGAAGAATGCCATAGTAGAAAAGAACACTTGTAATAGCCGAAAAGAATATTATTGTTGGTAGCACTTGAAAGGCAAAAATGTAACCAAAAGATTCTGTGTTTTCTATTAATCCGCTAAATAAAAAAATAGATCCTTCTCTTGTAAAACTAAGTATTGTGACAAAAATTGAGCTGAGCCATTCAAATCCATACTGTATAAATGGAACTTTCAGAATGCAAATAGCAAAAATTAACTGAATTAAAAGACCTTTCCAAACTACGTTCCAATTAATATTTTTCTTGTTTCTACTAAAAAGATAGCATATTAAAATTAATGTGAATAAACCTAATATACCTCTGAGGATATCTGATAAAATGTTTTTTTGAGAATTTTTTAATGGAGGTCCGTTACTTTTTTTGAATCTATAATTTATATTGTTTTCACTTAAAACAAGAATTGATTTTTCTTTTGTAAATTGATAAGAACGACTTGTGTCATTTGGTAATTGATACTCTAAAGTTAAGGTGTTTTTTTCAGTTTTCCAGTTCCCTTTAGCAATTAGATTAACAGATTCAATATTGTATTTGAAAGTATTATCTTCGTATAAAAAAAAGTAATCGTTAGTTCCGATTTGTCTTATATTATCATCTTGTAAAGAAGAGATTTTATCAAACTTCCATGTTCCTGTAATATTTTGACTAGTTGAATTAAAGTAAATAAAAAGAGAGAAAATAAAGGTCAAGAACTTTAACATGATTATTTAAGATTTTGCTCTTTTTTGAATCTCATCTCTTATTTTAGATGCTAATTCATAATCTTCGTTTGAAATAGCCTTTTCTAAATTTTCTAATAAAGATTCATCAGATTCGCTTGCGAATATATTTGATGTTGTTTTTAAATCTGAATTTTCAGTTCTAGGATTAATAATGTCCTTATCTAGTAATATTCCCGATTCGTCCATAATTGCTTCATAGGTGAATATTGGTGCATTAAATCTCACTGCTATTGCAACGGCATCAGAGGTTCTGGAATCCATGTTTATTTGTTTGCCATCTTTATCTTCTAGATGAATAATTGAAGAGAAAATTCCATCAACATTAATAGAACTAATTATTATTTTTTTGACTTTAATATCATAACCTACACATAAATTTTTAAACAAATCATGTGTGATTGGTCTTTGGCTTTTGTATTCAGTATCTAAGGCAATTGCTATTGCTTTCGCTTCGAAACTTCCGATTATAATCGGTAACCTTCTTTTTCCAGTAAGTTCAGCTAGGACAAGGGCAAATGCCCCGCTTTGAGTTTGGCTATTAGAAAGGCCAATAATATCTAGCTGGATTAACTCCATTTAGTTGTTTTCTTTAAATTTTTTTAAGCTTTCAATAATTTTTGGAACGACTTCGAAAGCATCACCAACAATTCCATAGTCTGCAGCTTTAAAGAATGGTGCTTCAGGATCTGTATTTACTGCTACCATTACTTTAGATGAATTTACTCCTGCTAGATGTTGAATAGCTCCAGAAATTCCTATTGCTATGTACAAATTTGGCGCAATTGCTTTTCCTGTCTGACCGACGTGTTCCGAATGAGGACGCCAGCCTATATCGGAAACAGGTTTTGAGCAGGCAGTTCCTGCGTTTAGTATATCGGCTAGTTCTTCTACCATTGTCCAGTTTTCAGGACCTTTTAAACCTCTTCCGGCAGATACAACAACTTCGGCTTCAGCAAGACTTACATTACCAACTGATTTTTCAATATTTAATGATTTTATCTTAGATACTTTTAAATCTGTTGCATTGTAGGATTCAACACTTATTGATGTTTGATTTTCTTCAGAATAAAATGAATTAGGAGAGATAGCATAAACCACTTTATCTAGCTGACTTTGAGTAAATTCAAATGCTTTTCCTGAAAAAGATTTCTTTTTTACTTTTAATGAATTTGGTATTTCTATTACGTTGCTTATAAAAGAAGCCTTACACTGAACAGCTATTTTAGGTCCTACAGGTTTTCCGTAGCTACTATTTGACAAAACAAGAGCTATCCCATTTTCTTTGTTAAATACTTGACTAATGGCTTCAGAAATAGATTGGTTGTCACAATCTTGTAAATCATTCTCAATACAAATTAATTTTTCAGCACCATATTTGGAGATTTCTTGCTCAGAAGCGGAACAATCACCAATAGTAACTGCAATACATTTTGTTTGTAATTGTTGGGCAGTTTTGAATCCGTATGTGAGGGTTTCAAAAGCACTTTTCTTTAAATTTCCTTCTGTATTTTCAATAAAAATTATAACTGACATATTATCTTAAATTACTTTTGCTTCTTTGTGCAATAGATTAATTAATTCATCCTCATTTCCAGCCTCAATCATTTTGCAATCTTGCTTAGGAGCTGGCTTTTCAAAATTAACTGAAGATGTATGGTTATTGTTAGCAGATGGTTGGCAAACTTCAAGTGGCTTAGATCTTGCTGTCATAATACCTCTCATATTAGGAATTAACAAATCCGATTCTTCGACTAATCCTTTCTGACCAGCAATGATTATTGGTAAATGAGATTCTATTGTTTCTTTACCTCCTTCAATTTCTCTATCCATTTTAACTTCAGTACCATTACATTCTAAAAATGTACATGCATTAACAAATGGTAAGTTTAAAAATTCGGATAACATAGCAGGAACAGCTCCTCCATTATAATCAATTGATTCTCTTCCGCATATAATTAAATCAAATGAATTTTGACTAATAATGTTAGCTAATTCTTTAGCCACAGAGAAACTGTCTTTTGCTTCCATATCAACTCGTATAGCCTTATCTGCTCCTATTGCGAGTGATTTTCTTAATGTAGGATCGCTTGTTACTAATCCCACATGAAGAACAGTAACAGTTCCACCATGTTTTTCTCTTAATTTTATTGCTTTTGTGAGTCCGAATTCATCATAAGGATTAATGATGAATTGAATTCCGTTACTATCAAAAGAAGTCCCCTCTTGTGAAAAATTTATAGCCGAAGTCGTATCAGGAACATTGCTAATGCAAACTAATATATTCATATATACAATCTATTTAAAAAAGATAATTCAAATTTAAAACAAAATAGATGATTATTGAAATAAAATTGCTAATAAGTTGAATGTTTATTTTTAGTATTATTTTCTCCTTTGATAGTTTATAAAAAATGTTATTTTTGCCCGACTTGATTTAATCGAATAACATAAATGAGAGAAATTCAATTTAGAGAAGCAGTTTGTGAGGCTATGAGTGAGGAAATGCGTAAAGACGAACGTATTTACCTGATGGGAGAGGAGGTTGCTGAATACAATGGTGCTTACAAAGCATCAAAGGGTATGCTTGATGAGTTTGGTGAAAAAAGAGTAATTGATACTCCTATTTCTGAATTAGGTTTTGCCGGAATCGGAGTTGGTTCTGCAATGAATGGCCTTCGACCTATTATTGAATTTATGACTTTTAACTTTGCTATGGTCGCCATTGATCAAATTATTAGCAATGCAGCTAAGATGCGTCAAATGTCTGGAGGTCAGTTTCCTATTCCTATTGTTTTTAGAGGTCCTACCGCTTCAGCTGGTCAGCTCGGCGCAACTCACTCACAGGCTTTTGAAAGTTGGTTTGCTAATTGTCCTGGATTAAAAGTTGTTGTTCCTTCAAATCCCTATGATGCTAAAGGTTTATTGAAAGCTGCTATTAGAGATGAAGATCCAGTAATATTTATGGAGTCTGAGCAAATGTATGGAGATAAAGGAGAAGTTCCAGAAGGAGAATTTATCCTTCCTATAGGAGTTGCTGAAATTAAAAGAGAAGGATCGGACGTAACTATTGTTTCGTTTGGTAAAATAATTAAAGAAGCTTACAAAGCCGCTGATGAATTGGCTCAGGAGGGTATAAGTGCAGAAATTATTGATTTAAGAACTGTACGACCTATTGATTTTGATACCGTTTTAGAATCAGTAAGAAAAACTAATAGATTAGTTGTACTTGAAGAAGCATGGCCATTAGGCTCAATATCATCTGAAATTGCTTTTAAAGTTCAAAAAGATGCATTTGATTACTTGGATGCACCGGTTGCTAGAGTAACTTCCTTGGATACTCCTATGGCATATGCATCTACATTAGTAGAGGCATATTTACCAAATAAAGATAAAGTCATTAAGGCTGTTAAAGAAGTATTATACATATAAATTTTAAACACTATTACTATGGAATTGATTATTAAATATTTACCACTTTTCGGAGTTTTGGCTTTGGCTTTTGTATTCTGGAAAAATGCTTGGGTTTCCAAGCAAGAAGAAGGGACAGAAAAAATGTCTAGAATTGCAAAAAACATCGCTGATGGTGCAATGTCATTTTTGAAAGCAGAATATAAAGTTTTATCGATTTTTGTTTTAGCTGTAGCGATTCTCCTGTACTTTAAAGGTACAAGCGAAGACGGATCTAACGGAATGGTTGCTGTTTCTTTTATAGTTGGAGCAATTTGTTCTGCATTAGCAGGATTTATTGGAATGAAAGTTGCTACCAAAGCAAATGTTAGAACTACTAATGCTGCAAGAAATTCGTTGGGTAAAGCTTTAGAAGTTGCTTTTTCTGGAGGTGCTGTTATGGGCCTTGGTGTAGTTGGTTTAGGTGTTTTAGGACTTAGTTCGCTTTTTATTATTTATAGTGGTCAGGGCTGGGAACTTGGTGAAGTATTAAATGTACTTTCCGGATTTTCTCTTGGAGCATCATCGATTGCATTATTTGCTCGTGTTGGTGGTGGTATATATACTAAAGCTGCAGATGTAGGTGCTGACCTTGTAGGAAAGGTTGAAGCAGGTATTCCTGAAGATCACCCTTTGAATCCTGCAACAATTGCAGATAATGTTGGTGATAATGTTGGAGATGTAGCCGGTATGGGTGCTGACCTTTTTGAGTCTTATGTAGGTTCTATTATTGGTACAATGGTATTAGGTGCTGTTTATGCTACTTTACCAGAATTTCAAGCTCAGTTTGATGGATTAGGTGCTGTTTATTTACCTTTAGCACTGGCCGCAGTAGGTATTATAATGTCTATTATAGGTACATTTTTTGTTAAAGTAAAAGATGGAGGGTCTCCACATACCGCACTTAATTTAGGAGAGTTTGGTTCTGCAGGCTTAATGCTTATTGCATCTTGGTTTATTATTCAAGAAATGCTACCTGAGTCTTGGGTAGAAGGAGGAATGACTTATACTTCTACTGGTGTGTTTTGGGCTACAATTGCTGGTCTTGTTGCTGGTTTATTAGTTGGTAAAGTAACAGAATACTATACAGGAACAGGAACTAAACCGGTTAACTCAATCGTTCAACAATCTGAAACAGGATCTGCAACTAATATTATTGCAGGTTTAGGTGTTGGTATGATGTCAACAGCAATTCCAATTCTTTTAATTGCTGCTGCAATTATTGTTTCACACATGTTTGCAGGGCTTTATGGTATAGCTATTGCCGCAGTAGGTATGCTTGCCAATACTGGTATTCAATTAGCTGTTGATGCTTACGGGCCTATTTCTGATAACGCTGGTGGTATAGCAGAAATGGCTGAATTAGAACCGGAAGTTAGAGAAAGAACAGATAAGTTAGATGCTGTAGGAAATACAACAGCAGCAATTGGTAAAGGTTTTGCTATTGCATCGGCTGCTCTTACTGCACTTGCATTATTTGCTGCATTTATGAAAACAGCAAATATTACTGCTATTGATGTTTCACAGCCAGTTATTATGGCCGGATTATTAGTGGGTGGTATGTTACCATTTGTTTTTTCTGCTTTATCAATGAATGCAGTAGGTCGTGCGGCAATGGCCATGATTGAAGAAGTAAGAAGACAGTTTAGAGATATTCCTGCGTTAAAAGCTGCATTAGAGGTTATGCGTAAATATGATTCTGATATGTCTAAAGCTTCTGCTGCTGACAGAAAAATCTTTGATGCTGCTGATGGTGTTGCAGAATACGATAAGTGTGTAGAAATATCTACTCAAGCTTCTATTAGAGAAATGGTATTGCCTGGCCTATTAGCTATTGTAGTTCCTGTTTTAGTTGGTTTTATTGGTGGCGCTGAAATGTTAGGTGGTCTTTTAGCCGGTGTTACTACATGTGGTGTTTTAATGGCAATCTTCCAGTCTAATGCTGGTGGTGCTTGGGATAATGCAAAGAAAATGATAGAAGAGCAGGGTAAAAAAGGTACAGATGCTCATAAAGCAGCTGTTGTTGGTGATACTGTTGGTGATCCTTTTAAAGATACTTCTGGGCCTTCATTAAACATTCTTCTGAAGTTGATGTCTGTTGTTGCTTTAGTTATTGCTCCTTCTATTGCAATAAACAAAGATGCTGTAAAGAATATGTCAATTGACAGTAATTCTGAAACTATCGAAATTGTAATGGGTGATGAATCAGCTGTTTTCGAAATGAATCCAAGAATAAATGGTGAGAATGGTAAAATTGAAGTTGTATCTGTGAAAATTGGTAATGGGGTTGATAAATCGTCTGACTTTTTAGATAAATTCTATTCTTCAAAAGATATTATGTTTGTTTCGGAATCATTAGAACAGATTAATAGAGATTCATATCAAGCAAAAGGAGTGCTTACATTTCCAAATATTGCTAAAATGAAATGTGAAATTAAGTTTAATTCTGATGGAAAATCTTTTACAAATCCAGTTATTTCTGTGAAAAAGTAATTTTAAATCATACATAAAAAAAGCCCAGCAAAATTTGCTGGGCTTTTTTATTAAATATTATTTTAAAATAGGCCATTGATTTCGGCTTCAATTTTTGAAATTATTTCACCAAGATCTTCCTTATTATTTTGAAAATCTAAATTATCGACATCAATAATTAAAATTTTGTCTTCATAATTGGAAATCCACGCCTCATATCTCTCATTTAGTCGACTTAAATAATCAATTCGAATAGAGTTTTCATAATCTCTTCCTCTTTTCTGTATTTGTTCTACAAGATTTGGCACCGAAGATCTAAGATAAATTAATAATGTAGGGGCTGGAATAAATGAATTCATTAAACTGAATAAACTAGTATAGTTTTCATAATCCCTTGTACTCATTAAGCCCATAGCGTGTAAGTTAGGAGCAAAGATATAAGCATCTTCATAAATGGTTCGATCTTGAACTACATTTTTATTTTCATTATGAATTTTTTGTATTTGTCCAAATCTACTATTCATAAAGTAAACTTGAAGATTGAAAGACCATCTTTGCATGTCTTTATAAAAGTCATTAAGATAAGGATTGTCATCTACATCTTCATAATGAGCATCCCATCCGTAATGTTTTGAAAGAAGATTTGTTAGTGTTGTTTTTCCAGATCCAATATTTCCAGCTATAGCTATGTGCATAGTTATTTATTTTTGCGATACTAATTTAATTTATTTTATATGATTTCAAACTTAAACTTTCATTTTTAAACATAGAATCTACTAAGTCTCTATTATTATTTAATCTTGGCACCTTAAATTGTCTGCCTAATCTGTTATTTTTTTTCATCCAATTATAAAAGAAGCTTTTTGAAACGACATTTAAAATAGGAGACCTTAAAGCCATATCTTTATGTCTTTTAGCTTCATAATCTGAATTTAATTTTTTTAAATTTTCATCTAAAAGAGTAATAAACTTTTCTTTGTTTGAGGGCTCTTTTTCGAATTCTATAAACCATTCATGTCGGCCTTTTTCGCTTTTAGAAATAAAAATGGGAGCAGCAGTATATTCCTTAATTATAGAGCCCGTCAATTGACAAGCTACTTTTAAGGCTTTATCTGCGTTTTCAATAATTAATTCTTCTCCAAAAGCATTTATAAACTGAGTTGTCCTTCCTGTTATTTTTACTCTATATGGAGATATAGATGTAAATATGATGGTATCGCCTATAAGATACCTCCATAAACCAGCGTTTGTTGTTATTACAAGAGCATAATTTTTATTCTTTTGCACTTCCCATATAGGAATGGCATTTTCGAGAGAAAATTTATCCATAGGAATGAATTCGTAAAAAATACCATAATCGAGCATTAATAACATTTCTTCACTATTTTTAAGATCTTGAATTCCGAAAAATCCTTCTGATGCATTATAAGTTTCCAAATAATTTATTGAATTCGGAAATTGCCTCTTAAATTGTTCTCTGTAAGGAGTAAAATTTATTCCTCCATGCATATAAAGTTGCATATTAGGCCATATTTCTTGCATATTTTTTGCTCCAGTATTTTGTAACATTTTCTCAAATAAAACTAGTATCCAGGAAGGTACTCCAGAAATATTAGTAACATCTTCCTTTGCGATGATGTCAGCCATTTGTTTTATTTTTTCTTCAAAGTTATTCATCAAACGTATTTCTTTATTTGGTGTTTGATGAATATTGACCCAAAATGGAAGATTTTCAACTATAATAGCAGATAAATCACCATCTTTAGTACTCTGAGACAACGATGGTTCATGACTTCCTCCCATTATTACGCTTTTCCCATTGAAAATTGTAGTGTCAGGATAGTTTTCACAATATAAAGCCAACATATCCTTTCCTCCTTTAAAATGACAATCAATTAATGATTCATTTGTTACTGGAATAAACTTACTTTTTGAACCACTAGTTCCAGAAGATTTAGCAAACCATTTAGTTGGTGTTGGCCATAAAATATTTTCTTCTCCTTGTCTTACTCTTTTAATTTCATGTTCTAAATTATTATAATCGGAGATTGGGATTTTGTTTTTAAATTCTAGATATGTTTTGATGTTTTTAAAATCATGCTTTTCTCCCCACTCAGTGTTTTTTGCAGTGCTCAATAATTTAAAAAGCAATTCGTTTTGTACGTTATGAGGAAATTTAACAAAAAGCTCAATTTGATGCATTCTCTTCCTCATTACCCACGACATTATTGTACTTTTTAATGGAAAAATCATATCTTAGACGTAAAGTAGATTAGGCTATAAAAATATTAAATTCATATGAAAATTACAGGTAGTTTGCAAAAAATGAAAAGCAAATTAACGCATCCAATAACTTATCATCTTCCCATAGGTGAACAATTAGTTGACATGAATGCATTAATTGGTAAAAATATTCATTTTAATTTCGAAAATCTTATTTTTTGTGTTGATTGTGGTGCACAAACTTATAAATCTTTTAATCAAGGCTTTTGCTACTCTTGTTTTAAAAATTCTCCAATGGCTTCTGAATGTATAATCCATCCTGAAAGATGTCAGGCACACTTAGGTATTGGAAGAGATATGGAGTGGGAAAGAAAGTACCATTTAACACCTCAATTAGTTTATTTAGCATTAACTGCAAATGCAAAAGTAGGAATTACAAGAAAGCCTCAAATTCCAACAAGATGGATAGATCAAGGTGCTTATCAGACTATTATTTTAGCAGAAACACCAAACAGATATTTGTCAGGAATGATTGAAGTTCATTTAAAATCATTTATAGCAGACAAGACCCATTGGCAAAAAATGTTGAAGAATAATATAAATCCTGAAGTTGACTTAATTGATTTAAAGAAAGAGATGGTTAACCACCTACCAAATGATTTAAAACAATATGTTGTAGATTCCGAATTATTGCAACTTAATTATCCAGTTTTACAGTATCCTACTAAGGTGAAAAGTATGAGCTTTGATAAAACTAATCAAATAAGCGGAAAATTAACTGGAATAAAAGGGCAGTATTTAATGTTAGATAACCAGTTTGTTTTGAATATTAGAAAACATACAGGTTACGTGGTTAGTATTAATTATTGAACCTCCTGTCCAAACTTTAAGTTTAGTTTTTTTCTAATCAAGTGGGTAGCTAAGTAGAGAAGGGGCGTATCAATAACTGCTACTAATATTTTGAATAAAATTCCACTTGTGAAGAGAGTCCAAAAACTAGTCCAATCTAGCACTTCAAAATAACACAGAAGAAGTAATACTACTGACGTATCAGTTATTTGAGAACAAAAGGTAGATGCATTATTTCTCAACCACATTTTCTTTCCATTTGTTAATTTTTTCCAGAAATGATATATTCTAACATCAACAAATTGAGCACCTAAGTAAGCAATCATAGAAGCAGCTACGGCTAAAGCTGTAAAATTAAAAACTCTACTAAATGTTTTGTCATCTAATGGAGAGTTTTCTATTGCAGGTGCTGCATCTGCAATCCATATAATTATTAAAATAAATAGACTTGCAAACAATCCAGCGATTACAACGTCAGTAGCTTTCTTTTTCCCATAAATCTCAGATATTATATCTGTAACAAGAAAGGTAATTGGGTAAGGAATAATACCTACAGATAATTCGAAATTGAACCATCCGAATGGATTCCAACTAAAAAATTTTTGAAAAATTAAGTTACTTACAACTAAGGAGGCAATAAAAATACCTGAAAGAATTAAAAAAATTCTGTTAGATAATCTATTTTCTTCTTTTGTCATTTATCTAATTTTAAATGTTTGAGGCATTCTCATCTGTATTTCATCCATCGATTTAATACTTTTTAAGTTATGATATGTGTTATAAAATTCACCTAACTCATTTTTGACGACAGCTTTTTTAAGTTTACCACTCATTAAATCTTCGATTAATATTTCAATAGGATCTTTTTGCTTAGGTAAATTTACAATTCTAAAATCTTTTAGATTAGCCATTTTAGTACTAATCTCTATTGCTTGTTCTAATCCGCCCAATACGTCAACTAGACCTAGTTCTAGAGCATCTCTTCCTGTCCATACTCTTCCCTGACCGATACTGTCTACATATTCTTTTGTTAGGTTTCTTCCTTCAGAAACTCGACTGATAAATGTATCATAAACATTTTCTACAGAGTTTTGAATAATTTGTCTTTCAACACTAGTAAGTGGTCTAAAGATACTTCCCAAATCAGCATGTTTATTTGTTTTTACAGTATCAATATTTACCCCTAATTTATTATTCATCATTTCTTTGGCATTCATTATAACGCCAAAAACTCCAATAGATCCTGTTATTGTAGTAGGACTTGCAACAATCGTATCTGCCTGACAAGCAATGTAGTATCCACCAGAGGCAGCAACATCACCCATTGAAACAACGATTGGTTTTTCTTTTTTCGCTAAAGCCATTTCTCTTAAAATAGTTTCTGATGCCAATGCTGATCCGCCCGGTGAATTTACTCTTAAAACAATAGCTTTTATATTCTTATCTTTTCTTGCTTTTCGAATAGTTTTCGATAAGCTCTCTGATCCAATAGATTCGTTAGAACCTTCGCCACCATTTATCTCTCCACTTGCATAAATTACTGCAACTTTATTTTTAGTGTATTCTTTTTCTTTTGATTTTACAACAACGTCTTTGTATTTATTGATTGAAACTAAATTTATATCCTTATCTTTTTCAATGTTTAATTTTGATTTTAAGCTGTCTATTAGTTCATCTTTATAAAGAAGCTTATCAACTAGTTTATATTCTATTGCTTGTTCTGCTTTTTGAATGAGTAAATTTTGAGCAATTGTATTTATTTCCTTTTGAGCTATATTTCTACTTTTACTAATTCCTTTTGTTAAATCAAACCAGAGTGATGATAGGAATTTTGAAACTTGAATTCTGTTCGATTCACTCATTTTTTCAAGAATAAAAGGTTCAACAGCACTTTTAAACTTACCATGTCTTATTATCTGAGCTTCTATTTCAAGTTTTTCTAAAGTGTTTTTGAAAAACATTCCCTGATAGGCTAAACCTTTTAGTTCTAGGATTCCCTGAGGATGTAGATATATTTCGTCTGCAACAGAAGAAACATAATATGCAGATTGTCCGTACATTTCTCCGTAAGAAATAATGAATTTATCAGTTGAGTCTTTAAACTCTTTTAATTTATTTCTAATTTCTTCTAGGCTAGCAGTACTAGCGGAAAGGCTTTCAATATTAAGATAAATACCTTTGATTCTATCATCGTATTTTGCTTTTTCAATAGAGGATAAAATATTATTCAAACCGATTTTTCCATCTGTTTGGTTGAGTATATTTTCAATGTCTATTTCATCTGACCCTCTGTCTGTAATTGGACCGTTAAGTTTAATTTTTAAAATAGTATTCTCTTTAATTTCTTTTACTTGAGTGTCTGAACTTGAGGAGACAACAACAATACTTATAATAAGAATTATGACAAAAAAAGATACTATGGTGGTAACTATAGACCCTATAAGTTTTTTTAAGAAGTTTAACATGTTTCTAGCTTTTATATTAAGTAACAAATTTATTTATTTTTTAGTGAATAATGATTGTAGTGTTTATTATTTTTGAAGTAATGAATGTCAGCTATATTTTACTTGGGGGAAACATTGGTAACACATTACAAATTTTTGATAATTGTGTAAGTTTAATAGGTAATGAAATTGGAGAAGTTACTTTAAGTTCTTCTATTTATGTGTCGGAACCTTGGGGATTTAGTCATGAAAATAAATTTTTCAATCAGGTTTTGAAAATCTCTACTCTTTTAAACCACCACCAGCTTTTACAAAAATGTCAATCGATAGAAACTTTTTTAGGAAGAAATAGAAAACAAGAAAATGGTTATCAAGCCCGAAAAATAGATATAGATATATTATTTTTTAATGATTTAATTATGGAAAATAAAGATTTGCAAATTCCACATCCTAGGCTACATTTACGAAAGTTCACTTTACTTCCTTTTTTAGAAGTAGAATCAACTTTCACACATCCTAAGCTGAATAAATCTATCGAAAAACTTTTAAGTGAATGTCCAGATAAATCAAAAGTGATAAAATTATGAAATATCAATATGTTGCAGTAGAAGGAAATATTGGAGTTGGTAAAACAACTTTTGTAAATATGCTTTCCAAAAGTTTAGATTGCAAGTTAGTTTTAGAACAGTTTGAAGACAATCCTTTTTTAAAAAAATTTTATAAAAACCCAGATAGATACGCATTATCATTAGAAATGTTTTTTATGGCTGAAAGATTTCATCAATTGAGCGAATCTATCTCTCCCGAATTATTTTCCCCTCTTGTCCTTTCCGACTATTTTTTTATGAAATCAAAGTTCTTTGCTAAAAATAATTTATCACAAGAAGAATTTATTTTGTTTAATCGATTTTGCGATATTGCTTTAAATAATTTACCTCAGCCTCAATTATTAGTTTATCTCCATTCTTCATTAGAAAGATTACAAGAAAACATTTCTTTTCGAGATAGGGCCTATGAGAAAGATATATCAAATCAATATTTGTTAAACATTCAAAAACTTTATTTTGATTTTTTTAAGGTTAATAAAACTCTTCCTATTTTGATTTTAGATGTGGAGAATGTAGATTTTGTGAAAGATAAATTGGCATTTAAAAGAATGATTGATTTAATTGAGCAATATTATGACGCTGGCACCTACAGATTTAAAATTTAGATCAAAAAAAACCCAAGCATTTTGCTTGGGTTTTTTTAAACTTTTATTTTTTAAAATATCTGTAAGAATTCTGGGTCTGCTTGAAAAGCTTTGAATTCGATATCTTCTTTAGCTTGTGACTTTAATAGGTCATTTATAATTGCTTTTTTAAGATAACTTATTGTTTGTGCTTTATCTCCTTTTCTTGCGCTTATAACTGCATTTAAATAATGTCCTTCGGCTGAATTATCTTTAGTAAATGTAGAATTATCTCCGTTCATTGTTTTGGCTAGTATTGCATTATAACCTGATCCGTTTAATTGATCGGCGGCACTACTATAGTTACCATTTTTAATGTTTAAGATACCTTTGTTTACTTCGTTTGCATTGGATTGTTTGTAAAGTTTCGAAGCTTTTTGCAAATCATTTTCTCTAGAAGCAATGATGCCATAGTTTTCTAAAACATCAGTTTGATTAGAGCTAATAGAGTTTGCTTTATCAAGGAAATTTTTTGCGCTTGCAATATCATTTTCTTGTAAGGCTAAACTAGCAATATTATTATTGGCTCTGTAGTCGTTAGGGAATAGAGAGTTTATGGTGTTATAAATTTTAATTTTTTGCTCTTTATCTTTGTTAGAATGAGCCGCGTACAATAACTCTTTGATGTCGAGTTTTGAAGGGTCTGAAAAAGAAAGTTCGGCAATTTCTTCGTCACTTTTCTTAGGCTGATAAGAACGAATTGTAATGGTTGCTTTTCTTAATTTTGGTAAAACATCGTTTTCGATAGCGTCATAAATTTCTGACATGTCTCTTATTGCCTCTTCTCTTTTCTGAGGGTCTTTTTGATTTCTTACAACATTTAAAACTTTAGACTTGTCTTTCATTTTAGATGATTGCATAAGGCTATTAAAACCATTCCAATCTTCTCCTACAG
>JBELHW010000037.1:0-17295 GCA_042091225.1 Cryomorphaceae bacterium
GACAACCCATACTATATACAAGCAGAAGAAATTGCATACATGCTTACTCAAAGTGGATACGGTGTAATTACGGGAGGAGGCTTAGGAATAATGGAAGCCGGAAATAAGGGAGCTAATAGAGGAAATGGAAAATCAGTAGGCCTAAATATAGACCTTCCTTTCGAACAAAACTCTAATCAATACATAGACAATGACAAACTAATCACATTTGACTATTTTTTTGTTAGAAAAGTGATTTTCATGAAATATGCTCAAGGCTTTATTGTTATGCCAGGAGGCGTAGGAACCCTAGACGAATTATTTGAAGCTATAACACTAATCCAAACCCAAAAGATTGCAGCCTTCCCTATTGTCTTAGTAGGAAAAAAATATTGGAGTGGCCTAATTGACTGGATAAAGAATACTATGCTAGATCAAGAAAGCAATATAAGCCCCGAAGATTTAGACTTATTTAGCGTAGTAGATACATCTAAAGAAGCAGTGGATAAAATTGATGAATTTTATTCTAAATATTTGCTAAAACCCAACTTCTAATAATACAAGAAAATTTGTTAGTTTTACAATCGTTATAACTAATCAAGTTTTCAATGAGAAATCATTTTATAATAGCTGTATTGTTGATCGCTTCAACAACGCTATCTTTCGGTCAAATACCTGGCCCAGAATATAGTCAATACCAATACAAAGACAGTACTAACTTAACTGAAGATGGTACAATTCCCATTAAGGAAAAACATATACACAAAACTAAATTTCTTCCTAAAATATATGTTGGGTTTGGGAGTTTTAACTTTGGAGGGGACATTTCTGATACCAGAAACACAGGTATTATCAGTCGTCCTGGATTTAAAATAGGATTTACATCTAACATAAACGACTTTTTTGATGCTACGGTTTATATGCAAGAAGGAAAACTAAGAGTTGATGGTACTAACAATAACGAAGTGCCAACCAATTTTTTAAGTACCGTTAATTCAATTGGTGTCAATTTTGATTATAATTTTAAAAATATTTTTCAAAAATCAACTTTAAGGCCTTTTTTAGGTTTCGGATTAAGCTACCTAAAATTCGACTCTAAAGGCTCAAACGATAATACTAACGATTTGTACGAAATCGATTTATTAACAGAATATACTAATGAGACAGGTGAAACCTATAGTAAAAACGCTTTTGAAATTCCGCTTTCCGTTGGTTTAAACTTTTCTGCAAACGACAGACTAAACCTAAAATTTAGTTCTACTATTCACTTAACTAACACTGATTTTATTGATAATGTTGAACAGGATGGAAATGACAGCTATATTGTCACTTCTGCTTCTTTTACTTATGATTTGTTTTGCTATGAATGTGAAGAAGAATATGTTTCCGATTATTACGATGAATCTGTAAACTTTGATATCATTGATAATGAAGATACCGACTATGATGGAGTAAAAGATATAGATGATTTTTGTCCTGAAACACCGCGAAATGTTGAAGTGGATAATAATGGATGTCCGATTGATAGCGACAATGACGCCGTTGCTGATTACTTAGATCAAGAACCTAATACTCCTCTAGGAGCTGTTGTTAACTCGAAAGGTATTCAATTAACAAATGTGATGAGCGAAATGCTTTATTTAGCTTACCAAAATTCTTCTTCAAGAAAAGAAGCAGTCGAATATTACGAAAAAAACTATCCATCAGAAAAATTTGTAAAAATATCTAAAGAAGTAATTAATAGAAAAGGGGATACACTTTTAATAGATGTTTACAAGCCAAAAATATTTCAAGATATTTATAAGCAACAGGCTGAGTATTTAGATAATGTTACCTCTTCCAAACAAATAAATTTAAACTCTGTTACAACCTACAAAGTTCAACTCTCTAAGGAAAAGAAAAACCTAAGTGCGAGCAAGATCAATACCCTAATGAGTATAATAGACTTGAAAAGCACAAAAGTAGGCGATGAAGTTCTTTATTCTAGTGGCGATTTTGAAGATATGCTAGAAGCAAGACAAAAACAAAATCAGCTCATCATTAGTGGTTATCCTAATGCCTTAGTAATTGAAGATATTCAAGGAGATATAAGAGTAGTTGAAGAAGGTGAAATGAACAGAGAGCAAAACAAAAGAAGCTCAGCAAAATTAAAGGATTTACCTCCTTTGGAGTCTATTGTATTTAGAGTGCAAATTGGAATGCTAAAAACAGCAGAAGTAGACACTACACTTTATGACATTGAAGGGCTAATTGTTTTTGAAGGTAAGGACGGATTTAAACACATATTCTCTGGAGGATACTCTTCTTATGAAGATGCACTAAAACACAGAAATGAATTATACTTTATGGATTTTCAAGAAGCTAAAGTGATCGCACTTAAAAATGGTGAAATTGTCAATGCTGAAGAATACATGGACTATGGAACAGAAGAAAATTCTCCTGCTATCTTTGGCGATGTAATTTATAAAGTACAACTTGGTATTTTCGGTCAGAATGATAAAATAAATATTGAAAAGTTCGAAGGGATGGAAAATATAGAAATTACCGAAATGAAAAGTGGTTTATTAAGATATACAACTGGTACTTTTACTAACATTCAGGCTGCAATGTTAAAAATGAATGAATTAAAATCTAAAGGACACGATAATTGTTACGTGATTTCATTTTTTAACGAACAACAAATATCATTGAAAAAAGCTCAAGAATTAACTAAATAAATCTGATTATTCACACATAAAAAAACGACTGATTAATCAGTCGTTTTTTTGTGGAGTTTTTTTGTTCCTTCATACATTTGATATCTTAAAAAACGGCATTCTAATTGTCCGTTAAAAAGTTTTATTCTACGTGTATGTTTTAGATTTATACTATTAACAGCATCCATGTCCGATGTAATAAGCCAACCAGTTGATCCAGCATAATGGTTTTTAAACGTATCTCCTATTTTACTATACAAATCTAGCATATCGGCTTCTATTCTTTCACCATATGGAGGATTGAATAGAATTGTTCCTGTAGTTTCAAATAAATAAGGTTGTCTAAAAAAATTAGCTCTTTTAAGTTCAATAATATCATCTAACATGGCGTCTTTAATATTAGACTCTGCTTTTCTGTATGAACCGAAAGAACGATCACAACCTATAATTTTTCCATTAAAGTCTTTCACTTTATTTAAGGAAGACTTTTTTATAGTTTCCCAAAGTTCTTGATCGAAACTAGACCAGTTCATAAATCCAAAACTTTTACGGTGTAATAATGGAGGAATATTACAAGCAATCATAGCAGCTTCAATCAATAAAGTTCCTGAACCACACATGGGATCTAAAAAATCGCTTTCTTTATCCCAATCACTTAAAAGAATCATACCCGCAGCTAAAACCTCACTAATAGGTGCAATATTAGTAGCGTGTCTGTATCCTCTTTTATGAAGAGAGTCTCCAGAGCTATCTAATGAAATATTTACTTTATCGTTTGAAATATGTACGTTAATTCTAACATCAGGATTTTTAGTATCTACATTTGGTCTTTTTCCTTTTGTTAAATCTCTAAAATAATCAACAATCGCATCTTTTACTTTTAATGCTACATAATGACTATGATTAAAAAAGTCTGAATTTACTGCAGCATTTACAGCTATTGTATCGTTAACATCTATATATTGTGACCAGTCTAATTCTTTAGCACCATCATACAAATCATCCTCTTTTCTGGCAACAAACTTATAAATCGGTCGTAAAATCCTGATTGCTGTTCTTAAGTTTAGGTTTGCTTTGTACATAAAACCTAAATCTCCTACAAAACTCACTGCCCTGTTTAAAACCACAACATCCTGAGCACCCAAATCGGTAAGTTCTTGAGCTAAAACATTCTCCAAACCCAATTGGGTTTTAGCAATCATTTCAAAATTGACATATTTATTATCCATTGGGCGAATTTAGTGATTTATATTCTTTAGAAAATATATATTTGAAAAATGAAAAATTGGTTTAACACTAAGTATTATCATATTCTTTATAAAAATAGAGATGAGCAAGAAGCCCAGCGTTTTTTAAACAATCTTTTAGCTACTCTTAGACCTAGCAAATCAGATATTTTTTTAGATGTAGCATGTGGCAAAGGACGCCATTCTCATTATATAAATTCATTAGGATTTCAAGTTTTTGGAATAGATAACGCAGATCAAAATATTATTTGGGCCAATCAAAATTCAAATGAGAATTGCCATTTTGAGGTATTTGATATGAGAGAAGCCTACAAAAAAAAATATTTTGACTTTTGTTTGAACTTATTCACAAGCTTCGGATACTTCGAAGACGAAAAAGATAATCTCTTAGCCTTCATCGCTATGGCACAGAACTTAAAACCTGGTGGAAAATTAGTTTTTGATTTCATGAATTCGAAAAAAGTAATCAATACACTTGTAGAAATTGAAACAAAAAAAGTAGATAATTTGACTTTCAATATCAAAAGAAACTTTGATTCAAAATTTATAACAAAAAAAATATCATTTTTTGATGATAAAAACTATACTTTTGAAGAAAAAGTAAGAGCTCTTTTCTTAAGCGATATTTCTGATTTGTTGGAAAAAGCAGGGCTAAATATTATTAATGTTTGGGGAGATTATGAGTTAAATGATTTTGATGTAATAAATTCAAATCGCTTAATTATATTAGCACAGAAATAAATTATGTATTATTTAATATTAATATCATCCGTTTTAGTTGGTGCAATCATTGCACTTTATTTTAAAGGAATGTCTGATAAAAAGACAAGGTTACTTATTTCTTTTAGTGGTTCCTATCTTTTCGCAATAACTGTACTGCACTTAATTCCGGATATATACTCTCACGGTGCTGATTATTCAATCGGAATTTATATTATAATTGGCTTTTTCTTTCAAATTATTTTAGAACACTTTACTAAAGGTGCAGAACACGGTCATAGTCATTTTCCGGGGAGTATCCCCTTGAGTGTACTAATAGGATTAAGTATTCACGCTATTTTAGAAGGTATGCCTTTAGGAAATCACGATCATGGACACGTTCACGGAAATTTACTAACTGGTTTAGCTATTCATAAAATTCCGGTAAGTATTGTTTTAATGAATATGATGCTTGCTGGGGGTTTTAGTAAAACTAAATCGATAATTATTATAATTTTGTTTGCTTTTATGTCTCCCCTTGGGATGTTTACAAGTGAATTTATTAATGTAAGTAATTACCACAACGAAATAATGGCTATTGTAATAGGTATATTTTTACATATATCAACTACTATTTTGTTTGAAAGTAGTGACGGACACGATTTCAACAAACAGAAAATGATATCAATTATATTAGGGACAGTAATAGCTATTCTTGGATTATCTATATAATGAAACGTATTGTAATTAGCGGAGGACCTTCTTCGGGAAAAACTACCCTAGTTAATAATTTAAAAACTCTAGGACATAATTGTTTTGACGAAGTTTCTAGAGAAATCATAGAAAGTCAAAATATCAATTCTTCTATAAAAAAATTTGATTTTGAAGAAACTGTTTTTAACAAAAGGATTGAACAGTATCGCATTGCAAAATCTGAGATTCAATTTTATGATAGAAGTTTTATTGATGGCTTGGCATACATGAAAATGAACCGAATTGAAATTCCTGACTATTTTTTGAAAACAGTTAACGAATTGAGATTTTACCCCACTGTATTTATTTGTCCGTTTTGGGCCAATATTTTTGAAAATGACTCCCAAAGACTAGAAAATATAGACCAGGCAAAAAAAATCTATAATCAGCTTATTAAAATTTATTCCCAATTCGACTATAAAATTGCTATCTTACCAAAAGGAAATCTAGAAAATAGAGTCAAATTTATATTTGATCGTATATAATATTCTTTATATATAGATATGGAGCCAAATCAAATTTTAAAAAAGTATTGGAATCATGATTCTTTTCGTTCGGGTCAAGAACAAATTATACAATCTATACTTGACAAAAAGGATACACTAGCATTACTTCCTACTGGAGGGGGTAAATCTATTTGTTTTCAAATTCCAGCATTAATGATTGACGGGATATGTATTGTTGTATCGCCCCTAATCGCATTAATGAAAGATCAAGTACAAAATCTAAATAGTAAAAATATAAAAGCTGTTGCCATTTATTCAGGCCTTACTAATTCTGAAATTGATATCGCATTAGACAATTGCATCTATGGAGGTATAAAATTTCTTTATATTTCTCCTGAAAGAATACAAAATAAAATGTTCAGGCAAAGAATTGGCAAAATGAATGTCAATTTAATTGCTGTAGACGAAGCCCATTGTATATCGCAATGGGGCTACAACTTTCGTCCAAATTATTTAAAAATTGTTTCTTTAAAAGAAATTATCGACGTACCAATTATTGCACTTACAGCAACAGCAACAAAAAATGTAATTGAAGACATTCAACAAAAACTAGAATTTAGTGATTCTAACATAATTTCAAATAGCTTTTTTCGTAAAGAGCTATCGTATATCGCAATAAAAACTGAGGATATTTCATCAAAACTTCTTCAAATTCTAAATAAAGTTAAAGGGAGTTCGATAGTATATTGCAATACTAGAAAAGAAACCAAGACTACAAGTAATTTTCTTAACCAACATGGCATATCTTCAAAATATTACCATGGAGGCTTAAATATAAAAGATAGAGATAAAATTCAAAAAGAATGGACCCAGAATCATGTAAGGGTAATGGTCGCTACTAATGCTTTTGGCATGGGGATTGATAAACCAAATGTACGCTCAGTAATTCATCAATTCTTACCTCAAAATATAGAGTCATATTTTCAAGAGGCAGGCAGAGCCGGAAGAGATGGAAAAACTGCTTATTCTATTTTGTTAGCCAATAATTACCTAGAGAAAGATTTACTTAGACAAATTGAAGTTAAATATCCTGAAATACAAGAAATCAGGAACGTATATCAGAAACTTGCTAATTATTTTGGTTTAGCAATCGGACCAATAAATTCTTTAATCGAACACAATTTTAATATTGTTGACTTTTGTAATAAATTTGATTTAGAATATTTAAAAACCTTCAATTGTTTAAAAATTTTAGAGCTAGAAGAGTTAATTAAGTTAAATGAGGATTTTTCTAATCCTTCAAAAATTCACATTAAAGTAAATCATAACGATTTATACCATTTTCAGATAGCAAACCCAAGTTTTGATAATATTATAAAAACACTTTTACGCTCCTATCCAGGGATTTTTGAAAGTTATGTTATAGTACAAGAAAATATCCTGGCTAAAAGATTAAAAACGGATATTCAAAACATTTATACTCTTCTTAAAAAACTAGTTGAATTAAAACTTATTGATTATGTAAAACAAAACTCTAATCCCAAAATTTACTTTTTGGAAAATAGAGTAGATGCTAAAAAGTTATCCTTTAAAAATCAAAACCTCTTACAAAATAAGAAAAGGGATATGGAAAAAGCAAAAACAGTAATTGCTTATTTTAATAATAACGAAATTTGTAGAAGCAGCTTTTTACTAGAATACTTCAATGAACAAAATTCGACCAATTGTGGAGTCTGCGATATATGTCTGAAAAAAAATAAAAATCTATCACAAAAAGAATTTCAATTAATAAAAAATGAAATTAAAAATACACTAGAAGTACAATCTGCTTCATTAGATGAGATATTACTAAAAGTTTTAAACTTTGAAGAAGATAAAATAATTAAAGTAATTGAATTCTTGCTAGAGAACGAACAACTTAAAATAGATAAATACAATCAGTTTATCTGGATAGCTTAAATATTTTAGATTTGTAAAATGAAGGATTTGAGAATTGTTTTTATGGGTACGCCAGAGTTTGCTACTCATTGTCTAAAGTATTTAGTTGAAGAAAATTATAACGTTATTGGGGTTATAACTGCACCAGACAGGCCATCTGGAAGAGGCCAGAAAGTAATCTTCTCTTCAGTAAAGAAATATGCCTTACAACAAAATTTAGAAATTTTACAACCAGATAACCTTAAAGATCCTAATTTTATTAATCAATTACAAAAATGGAATTCCGATGTACAGGTAGTTGTTGCATTCAGAATGTTACCCAAACAAGTATGGCAATTAGCCTCAAAAGGAACATTTAATTTACATGCATCTTTACTCCCAAAGTATAGGGGTGCAGCACCGATAAATTGGGCAATTATGAATGGTGAAAAGGAAAGTGGAGTAAGCACTTTTTTTATTGATGAAAAAATTGATACTGGAAATATAATTTTTCAACAAAAAGTAAAAATTGAAGAACACGAAAATGCAGGTTCACTACATAATAAACTAATGCACAGCGGTGCTCAGCTAATTAGTAAAACTATAGATGCGATTAATAACAATACAGCACCAAATATTGAACAGAAAGGAGAAAGTTCACAAGCGCCTAAAATATTTAAATCGGATTGTCGAATTAACTGGAACAATGATCCGAAAAAAATAGTTCAAAAAATACTTGGCCTGTCTCCTTATCCTGCATCTTGGACTACACTAATGGGAGACGAAGATAAAGTGTTTAAAATTTATAATGCCTATTATAAAAAGTCAATTCACGAACTAGAAATTGGCAAAGCTGAAATTAGTAAAACAGAATTTAAAGTTGCCGTAAAAAATGGATTTATTTATCTTGATCAGGTTCAAATATCTGGCAAAAAAAGAATGAAAATAGACGATTTTTTACGTGGGCTTCAAAACAAAGAAAATTGTTTTGTAAAATGAAAAAACTTATAGAACATCTTAGCAAGTGCATCACAGATGAAAGATTAGAATTATTCGAGAAAAATCTTAATAATAGAACTAATTACATTACCGTTGTTTTGGAAAACATATACCAACCACTAAATGCGAGTGCTGTACTTAGATCTGCCGACTGTTTTGGCATACAAGGCGTTCATGTTATTGAAAATTATAATGAATTTAAACCGGATAGTGAAATAGCTATGGGATCTTCCAATTGGTTAACAATAAAGAGATATAATCAGGAAAAAAACAATACAATAAAATGTATTGAAAGTTTAAAAAATGAAGGTTATAGAATAATCGCAACCGTTCCAGAAAAAAATGCTAAAGAAATAAGCTCGTTAGACTTAGAAAAAGGAAAAATTGCTCTCATGTTTGGCACCGAATTAGAAGGGTTAACTAATGATGCTAAAGAAATGGCTGATGAATTTGTTACCATTCCTATGTACGGTTTTACCGAAAGTTTTAATCTTTCAGTTTCAGCAGCTATATGTCTATACCAATTAAGAAAAAAATTAGATGTCAGTGATATAAAATCTGGACTTAATGAGGATGAAAAGGATGAAATAATGTTAGAATGGCTAAGGTATTCCATAGACAGATCAGAAATTGTCGAAAAAGATTTTTTACAAAATAGAATTTAAGGAGATAACCTATCTATTTCCCAACCATTTTTGTTTTTGTTGTATATAAACCTATCGTGTAATCGATTAGATCTTCCTTGCCAAAACTCTATAGAACTTGGAGAAATTTTATACCCGCCCCAAAAATCAGGCCTGGGAACTTTAACTGGAAATTTCTTTTGATAAAAAATCACATTCTTTTCTAATTCCTCTCTTGATTTTATTATTTCACTCTGGTTAGAAGCCCAAGCACCAATTTTACTCGAATATGGTCTACTTTCAAAATAATCATCAGAATATTCTTTACTACAACGCTCAATAGAGCCTTCAATTCTGACTTGTCTTTCTAAATCTGGCCAGAAAAAATTCATAGAAACCTTACTGTTTCCATCTAAATTTGAAGCCTTGTTACTAGTGTAGTTAGTAAAGAAACAAAATGCTTCTCTATCAATTCCTCTTAACAGAACTACTCTAGAGCTAGGAAACCCTTGCTTATTTATAGTTGATAAAACAAACGCATTTGCATCTTTTTTAACTAATTGTACTGCTTTATCCATCCAATTTTGAAATAATTGAAATGGAGAATTAGTTAAATCGGATTCATTTAAATCCCCTACCTGATAGTCAGTTCTTATATTTTTCAAATCACTCATTAGTCAAATTTACCTATTTTTGCTGGGACTTTAAATTAACAAAATGAAAAATTTCGATGTTCCTGAATTTTATCAGTCTTCAATAATAAAGACTATTAAAAATAAAAGAAAAAGTCATGATTTAAAAAAGAAAGACTTTACCCCTACAATTCTTGATTTTGGACCTGTTCAGTTTCATTTGGCAAGACACTTTGGTTTTTGTTTTGGAGTAGAAAATGCCATTGAAATTTCTTACAAAGCCATAGAACAAAACCCTAATAAAAATATTTATTTATTAAGCCAAATGATTCATAATCCGATTGTGAATGATGACTTGTTAGCTAAAGGATTGAAGTTTATAATGGATACACAAGGTAATCAGTTGATTCCCTGGGAAGATATAAATAAAGATGATGTAATAATAACACCTGCATTTGGAACAACTATAGAGATAGAAAATTTATTAAAAGAAAAAGGAGTTACTCTAGAAAATTACGACACTACTTGTCCATTTGTAACAAGAGTATGGAAGAAAGCGGAAAATATTTCTAAAGAAAATTTTTCAATAATTATCCATGGAAAACACAAGCACGAAGAAACAAAAGCAACTTTCTCCCATTCCTATCAGAATGCTCCATCTTTAATTATTAAAAACTTAGAGGAAGCTACTTTTTTAAAAGAAATAATTTTAGGTCATAAATCAGAATCAGAATTTTACGACTATTTCAAAGGGAAATACTCAAAAGATTTCGATGTGAAAAATGATCTTAAAAAAATTGGTGTTGTTAATCAAACCACTATGTTGGCAAGTGAAACAGAGGAAATTTCAAACTATTTAAAAGAAACTATTATTGAAAAGTTTGGAGAAGAAAATTATAAAGATCATTTTGCAGACACTAGAGATACATTATGCTACGCTACCAATGAAAATCAAAAATCTACCTATGGCCTACTCGAAATAGAAGCTGATATTGCGATTGTTGTTGGAGGATACAATAGTTCGAATACATCACACTTGGTAGAACTATGTGAGCAAAAACTAAAGACATTTTTTATAAAATCTGAAGATGAGATTGAATCTAAAAGTTTGATTAATCATTTCGATTATAAAAATAAAAATATGCTACAAACAATGAATTTCATACCTGAGCAAGAAAAGGTAAAAATAATTCTTACATCTGGGGCTTCTTGTCCTGATGCCGTTGTAGAAAATGTGTTGAAAAAGATACTTTCCTTTTTTAAAAATAGAAAATCTTTACAAGAAGTAATGGAGCCTTTTAACTAAGAATAAGCTTATTACAATGCTTTAAAATTAATTGAAATTGTTCTTCTTTACTCAGTTTAGTATTATCAATTAAAATAGCGTCTTTAGCTTGTATAAGAGGATTTTCTTCTCTGTTAGAATCATCAAAGTCTCTTTGGCTTAAATTTTGTTCTATTTCTTCAATACTCACATCTTTCATTTGAGCCGATCTCCTAAGAGTTCGTTCTTTTAATGAAGCAGTAATAAATAATTTTAGTTCGGCTTCAGGGAAAACAACGGAACCTATATCTCTACCATCCATAACTACTCCCTTTGATTCCCCTATTTTCTTTTGAATCTTTATCAGTTTTTCCCTAACAGCTTTAATTTTACTTATTTTACTTACATTTTCAGATACCCATAAAGATCTAATTTCGTTTTCTACATTTATATTATTAAGTAAGGTTTCTGCTTTTTTAAGTTCAAAATTATAAGAAAAGGAAATGTTGATACTAGCTAATGAATCCTTTAGTTTTTCAATATTTATTTCATTATTAACAAGTATATTATTTTGCAAACAAAATAAACAAACAGCTCTATACATTGCTCCTGTATCAATATAAACATAACCAAAGTGATTTGCTAACTGCTTAGCAATTGTACTTTTTCCACAAGAAGAATGGCCATCAATTGCTATATTAATTTTTTTCATTTTCTTGAAATTAAATTATTAAGGTTAGTACGAATAGAGAAATAATTTGGAGATCCGTTAAGATGGTTAGTTACTCTACCAAAATCAATAATAAACGAATTTAATCTAATACCCATTCCCCAAGAGAAACCAACCGTACCTTGATACGAACTCACTTGTAATTCTCGACGTCTTTGAGCATTGTAACCAAATCTCAGATCTACTCTTTTTGCCAGGGTTAATTCTCCTCCAATATTAAAATGGTTAAATAATTTATTTCCAAAACTAATTCCTGTTGTCTGATCTTCTCCAAATAAAGAAGTATTAGAAACGGAGTTGTCATAAATATTATCAAAATTTTGCAAATTATGATAGCCAATATGAAATCTAAAAGGTAAATGTTCTAAGGTTTTTGAGGCTCCAAAATCAATAATAAAAGGCAATGAGAGTTGACTGTTAGTATAATCAGAAACAGGTCTTCCGATGTTTCTACTCAAAATAGAAAAAGACCATTGAGAAGAAGGATTAAAGTAAGAAAGTGCTAAATCTGAAGAAATTGCAGTTGATTGGTAATCTGCGAGGTCTGAAATTAAAAATTTAAACTGTAAGCCCGTAGAAAAATTATTTCCTAATGGCAAGCCATATCCTGCAGAAATAATTTGCTCACTAGCACTGAAAGGACCTATAACATTTGAGTTAATATCAGTTTCTAAAAAATCTCCATAAGAAACAGATTTTATTGAAGTAGAAAAACTACCAAGCTTTTTAATTGGAAAAACATAGGAAGCTTGTAAAAAACTAATATCACTATAATAATCTACCGCATTTAAAGAAAGGAATCCGTGCTTTTGTTCGTTAATAAGAGAAGGATTCAATATTGCTATGTTTACATCATTATCATAAATTGCTATGGGCTGATTTAAAACAGCTAATCTAGCAGATATTGAAGTATTAAGAAAATTATAAGAATTATTCCCTCCTGATTGAGCTATAACATCAAAAGAAATAATAAAAACAATAAAGGCTAAAATCTTTCCCATTTACAATAATAATAAAGTTTAAACGATTTTTTATCTTTAAAAATTATAAAAAAAGCACAGTAAATAAACTGTGCTTTTAAAAATTGGAAAATTTAAATTTTAAAAAGAGATACCTACATCAAATCCCACTTTAGGTACTATGCCGGTATATCCCCTTTCTGGTGAGTAAGGAGTAAATCTATACATGCCTGTTATTTCAGAAGCTCTTAATCCTCCTCCTACGAAAAAGTCGAGTGATAATTTTTTATGAAAGACAAATTGAATTCCCATCATAACTCCTCCTTCTACTTGTTTTATTTCATAATCATCTTGGTAATAAGAAAAGCCGTCGATTTCATAATCGTAGTAACTATATTCGCTTTCACTTTCAGAGAAATATTTACCATTACCATAAAGACCTCCATAAACCCCTGAAAAAGGAGAATCTCCTAATGACTCAGATTTATTAAATCTAAATAGATATTTTCTGATTTGTAATTCTCCCATCCAACCAATATCATCACCATTGTCTGATAATCTGTAACCACCAGCTAAATAAAAAGACCTATCGTTGTTCAGATTTTTTTCAATAGAGGTGTAAAACGTTCCATCAAATAAATGGAAAGGACTTATTTTAACTAATGATGATTGGCTAAAAGCAGTGAAAGAGCCTATTGTAAAAAGGCATATTAAAATATAATTTTTCATTTCGTAAGTTTTATTAGTTTTAACAAAATTAGACAATTAATCGAGTTTTTTAAAGTTTTTAGCTTTTTTAGTAGTTAAAGATATTTCTAAGACTTCCATCATTTGACTTACATAATGAAATGTAAGGCCTTTTAAATAATTAGGATTTATTTCATTAATGTCTTTTTTATTTTGTTCACACAAAACAATTTCTTTTATACCAGCTCTTTTAGCAGCCAAGATTTTTTCTTTGATTCCACCAACTGGCAATACTTTTCCTCTAAGTGTAATTTCTCCTGTCATAGCTAATTTTCCTTTTACTTTTCTTTGGGTAAATAAGGAAGTTAAAGCAGTTAACATTGTAATTCCTGCAGAAGGTCCATCTTTAGGAGTAGCTCCTTCAGGAACATGAATATGAACATCATGTTTTAACAAAGAATCGAAACTTATTCCTAATTGATCACAATTAGATTTTAAATATTGCATTGCAATTGTGGCAGATTCTTTCATTACGTTACCTAAGTTTCCGGTAATACTAAGCTTCCCTTTTCCTTTACTTAAAGAACTTTCAATAAATAAGATATCGCCACCAACTGAAGTCCAAGCTAATCCGGTAACAACACCAGCGATATCATTATTTAAATACTTGTCTTTATCAAAAATAATTGCTCCTAAAATTGTTTCAAGGTCTTCGATTTTTAAATTTATACTATATGGTTGCTCCATTGCAATAGACTTGGCTGCATATCTTACCAATTTTGCAATCATTTTATCTAAACCTCTCACTCCAGATTCTCTAGTATAACCTTCAACAACTTTTTCTAATACAGAATTTGAAATTTTTAAATTGGCTTTTTTCAGTCCATGTTCCTTTAATTGTTTTGGCAATAAATGAATTTTAGCTATCTGGACTTTTTCTTCAATGGTGTAGCCATTTATTTCAATAATCTCCATTCGGTCTCTCAAAGCTGGCTGAATTGTCGATAGAGAATTTGCAGTTGCAATAAACATTACCTTTGACAAATCGTAACCAGTATCTAAGTAATTGTCATGAAAAGAGTTGTTTTGTTCCGGATCTAGCACTTCTAAAAGAGCAGAAGACGGGTCGCCATGAGAATCTCTATTTACTTTGTCTATTTCATCTAAAACAAAAACAGGGTTAGAAGTATTTGCTTTTTTAATAGACTTAATTATTCGTCCTGGCATTGCACCGATATAGGTTCTTCTGTGTCCTCTAATTTCTGATTCATCTCTTAATCCTCCAAAAGAAATCCTCTCATAACTTCTTCCTAGAGCTTCAGCGACCGATTTACCTAATGATGTTTTGCCTACGCCAGGAGGGCCATACAAACATATAATAGGAGCTTTCATATCCCCTTTTAATTTTAAAACAGCAAGATGTTCTAAAATCCTTTCTTTTACTTTTTCTAAGCCAAAATGATCTCTATCTAATATTCTTTTTGCTTTGTTTAAGTCAAAAGTATCTTTACTAAATACACCCCAAGGCAAATCTAGATATAATTCTAGATAAGCTCTTTGAACAGAATAATCTGCCATAGCAGGATTCATGCGTTGTAGTTTTTTTATTTCTTTATCAAAACTATCTTTAACTGAGTCGTTCCATTTTTTGGATCCAACTCTTTTTTTCATTTCTTCAATTTCCTGATCAGCGGATCCACCTAACTCTTCTTGAATCGCCTTTAATTGTTGGTTAAGAAAATATTCTCTTTGCTGCTTATCTAAATCGTGTTTTACCTTATGCTGAATTTCATTTTTCATTTCAAGACGTTGCAATTCTTTTGTCAACATCTCTAAAGTAAGTTCGGAACGTTTTTTTAAATTAAAAGTTTGTAATAACTCTTGTTTTTTTACTACAGAAGTATCCATATTAGAACACACAAAATTGACTAAAAAAGAAGAGGATTCAATATTCTTAATTGCCATTTGTGCTTCTGAAGGAATATTTGGAGATTCTTTTACTATTTGTATAGCTATATCCTTTACGGAGTCAACTAATGCTTCAAATTCTTGGTCATTAGCACCTGGCTTTTCTTCTGCGAGTTCAATAACTTTTGCTTTCAAATAAGGTTCTTTTTCAACAAATTCTTGCACTTGCATCAACTTTCTTCCTTGAATTATTACAGTTATATTTCCGTCTGGCATTCGAAGCATCTTCATGATGTGGGCAACTGTTCCAACCTTGTTTATATCTTCAATAGTAGGATCTTCAACATTTAAATCTTTCTGAGAAACAACACCAAGTATTTTATCTTTTTTATAAACCTCTTTTATAAGTTTTATGGATTTATCTCTACCAACAGTAATAGGTATCACAACACCAGGAAATAAAACCGTATTTCTTAATGGTAAAATTGGAAGTACAGAAGGTATCTCTTCATTATTTATTTTCTCTTCATCTTCATTACTTAATAAAGGAATAAAGTCAGAATCGTCATCGAAAACGCCAGAAACCAAAGAGTCTAAAAAAATGTTGCTCATATATATATGTAAAATGTCATAATGACAGAATTAATAAAATTTAGTTTGTGTAATTGCTATATGCAAAGAGTGTACCTAAGAAAAATAAATCCCGTTTTGACAGAAAAGACTATTTTCTATACTTATTTGTCAGAGAAAAAATATGATTTAAAATTTCTTTGTCATTTTGACTCATTTCTATATTTCTTCTTTCCATTACTTTTTGAGCTACATCAAATACCTTTTCTACTAAATATGTAGAATATCCTCCGGATCCACCCCAAGAAAAAGATGGGATGAAATTTCTTGGGAATCCAGGACCAAAAATATTGCAAGAAACACCAACAACAGTACCTGTATTAAACATTGTATTTATACCGCATTTAGAATGATCTCCCATTATTAATCCACAAAATTGTAAACCAGTTTTTTCAAACCTTTCATCAGAGTAGTTCCATAGTTTAACCTCAGCATAATTATTTTTCAAATTGGAATTATTTGTATCAGCTCCTAAATTACACCAATCTCCAATTACTGAATTTCCTAAAAAACCATCGTGTCCTTTATTTGAATAAGCTTGGAAAACAGAATTATTAACTTCTCCTCCTACCTTGCAAAAAGGGCCCAAAGTGGTAGCGCCATAAATTTTCGCACCCATTTTAAGAACCGAATTATTACACATAGCAAAAGAACCACGAATTAAACAACCCTCCATTATTTCGGCATTTTTACCTATGTAAATGAATCCGGATTGAGCGTTTAAAATACTACATTCTACAATCGCTCCGGGCTCAATAAAAATATTTCCTTGACCAATTACGGTATTGGTATCACTTATTTTTTGACTCTCTCTTCCCGACGTAACTAACTGATAATCAGTAGATATTTCTTTATCATTTAAAGTAAAAATCTTATGCGTTTTGTTTATTTGAAACAAGTCCGAATCATACTCAATATGTGAGTCGTATTCGTTAGCATTTTTTGATTTATATGCAATAACAACACCCTCTTTTTTAAGACATTGATTGTTTTCTAAACTAAGAATTGTACTAAGTAAATCTTTATTAGGAAGTACGGTCGAATTTATCCACAAATTTGATTTGGCTTTTTGAATCGGATATTTCTTTTGAAGATAATCCTCTGTTTTATAAGAAAATGATAAATC
>JBELHW010000004.1:0-70235 GCA_042091225.1 Cryomorphaceae bacterium
AAAAGACAACACAGCAATGACATTAGTTTTGGCTTTAAGCTATGGGTCTAGAGACGAAATTATAAAAGCAACTAAGTTCATTGCTCAAGAAGTTGCTCAAAACAAACTCAAAGTTGAAGATATTAATGAACATACAATTGCTCAGAAATTGTATACTCACAATATCCCAGATCCTGAATTGTTAATTAGAACTAGTGGAGAATACAGAATTAGCAACTTTCTCTTATGGCAAATTGCTTATTCCGAATTATACTTTACAGATGTTCTATGGCCAGAATTTACTATGGATCACCTTAACGAAGCAATAATAAATTATCAAAATAGAGAGAGAAGGTTTGGTAAAACAAGTGAACAAATTAAAAAAGAAAATGCATAAAAGAATTCTCATAACTTTATTTTGTGTTTTTTCACAACTTTTAGGGTATGCTCAAGTATCTCTAAATAAACAAAATATCGATTACGGTAATCCTAAAGAATATATTGTAGGAGGAATTTCAATAGAAGGAACAAAGTTTTTAGATCATCAAACACTTATACAAATCGCTGGAATTGAAGTTGGACAAACAATACTCATTCCAAGTGATGATGTAACAAAAGCAATAAAAATTCTTTGGGAACAAGGGCTTTTTTCCGACATTCAAATAACAAAAGATAAGATTGAGGGAAATAAAATTTTCCTTAAATATTTTTTAGAAGAAAGATCTAGGCTTTCAAAATTCAAGTTTTCAGGAATTAAAAAAGCAGATATTGATGAACTAAGAGATAGAATAAAACTTGTTAGAGGTAAAATACTAACTGAAAACCTTATCAATAACACTAAAAACATAGTCAAAGATTATTTTGTTGAGAAAGGGTTTTATAATATTCAAGTTAATTTATCGCAGGAGGTAGATACTATTACAAAAAACCATACTATACTAGTTGTAGATATTGATAAAAAAGATAAAGTGAAAATTGCTTCCCTCGACTTTGAAGGAAATTCGGTTTTTAGCGATAAAAAACTAAAAAGGTTGATGAAAGATACTAAAGTTAAAAAGAAACTAAGACTTTTTAAATCTTCTAAACTTTTATCCCAGGCCTACACCAATGATAAAGAAAATTTAATAGCAAAGTACAACGAAAAGGGATATAGAGACGCTAAAATTACTAGGGACACAATAGGGGTAGATAACGAAGGTAATCTCCTAATAAATATTTCTATAAATGAAGGGGATTTATACTACTTTGGTGATATCTCATTTATAGGAAATAGTAAATATTCTAATAAAGAACTTTCTAATATTGTAGGCATTAATAAAGGTGATATCTATAATGAAAATACGATTCAAACTAGATTATTAGGTAGCCCTGACAGTAGAGATGTACATTCTTTATATTTAGACAATGGTTATTTATTCTCCCAAGTAAATCCGATCGAAACAAATGTAGATAATGATACTATAAATATCGAAGTACGTATTTATGAAGGTGCTCAAGCAAGAGTAAATCGCGTATCAGTTATTGGTAATACCAAAACAAACGATCATGTAATAATGAGAGAAATTAGAACAAGACCTGGTGATCTATTTAATAGATCATTAATTATTCGTTCTAATCGAGAACTAGCTACTTTAAACTACTTTAATGCTGAAACTTTAGATATTGATGTAGAGCCAGACGACAAAAACGGAACAGTTGATTTAACATACAAAGTAGAAGAAAAGTCGTCGGATCAAATAGAGCTTCAAGGAGGTTGGGGTGCAAATAGAGTAATCGGAACCTTTAGAGTATCGTTCAATAATTTCTCATCGAAAAATATTTTTAAGAAAGGGGCTTGGACACCGTTACCATCAGGTGATGGACAAAGATTAAGTTTGTCTGCTTCCTCAAATGGAGTGCAATACCAATCATATAACATTTCTTTTACAGAACCTTGGTTGGGAGGAAAAAAACCTAATGCCTTAAGCATAGGCGCTTACCATTCCATTACAACAAATGGCTTAGAAAAAGAAAATGAAAACAGAGGTGAGTTTAAGGTTACAGGCTTTTCATTAGGATTAGGAAAAAGACTAAGAGTTCCAGACGATTTCTTTACTCTTTATCAGAACGCAAGCTTTAAAAAATATTTAGTTGACAACTACAACCTAGGTAATTTCGATGAGGGGATTTTTTATAATTGTAGCTACTCATTTGTATTAGGAAGAAATTCTGTTGACCAACCGACATTTCCAAGAAAAGGGTCTAACATGAAGCTAACAATTCAGATGACTCCTCCTTATTCTTTATTCGATAATATAGACGATTATGATACTCCCGAAGGTCTTGAAACTAACAAATGGGTAGAGTACCATAAATGGAATATTGGAGCAAACTGGTTTAGTAGCATAGCAGAAAAATTAGTCCTAAAAACAGACCTTCAATATGGAATTATTGGCAAATATTCTAAAGAAAAATCTTTATCTCAATTCGAAAGATATTATGTGGGTGGTGATGGTTTAAGTGGTTATGCACTAGATGGAAGAGAAGTAATTGCCCTTAGAGGATATGCTAATAATAGCTTATCATCTGAAAATGGTGCAACCATTTACAATAAATACACGCTAGAAATGCGATATGCTCTTTCTTTAAACCCACAATCTCCTATTTTTGCTTTAGCATTTTTAGAAGCTGGAAACACTTGGAACAATTTTAATAAATTTAATCCGTTTGATATTAAGAGATCTGCCGGAGTTGGTATAAGAATAACAATTCCTATGATTGGAATTATGGGCGTCGACTGGGGTTATGGTTTTGACGATGTTCTTGGAAACCCTGATGCTAACGGAGGACAATTTCATTTCTCCATTAATCAACAATTTTAATTATCTTAGCAATTCATGAAAAATATATTTTTAACAATCTGCCTTTCAATCTTTACCCTTTCAACTTATGCTCAAAAATTTGCTTATGTAGATAGCGACTATATTTTAGAAAGAATTCCAGAATACCAATCAGCTCAAGATCAGTTAGATAACGTTTCGCTCAGTTGGCAAACAGAAATTGAGGAAATTTTTCAACAAATTGAACAACTGTATAAAAAGTTTCAGGCAGATCAAATTCTTCTTACTCAAGACATGAAGCAAAGAAGAGAAAGCGAAATTATTAATAAAGAAAAGGAAGCGAAAGAATTACAACGTAAAAGATTTGGGCCTGATGGAGACTTATTTCTAAAAAGAAAAGAGTTAATCCAACCTATACAAGATAAAGTATTTAATGCGGTTAATGACTTTTGTCAAGAAAAACGTTATGACGTAATTTTTGACAAATCAAGCGAATTGATTATGCTTTATTCTAACCCTAACCTTGACAAAAGTGATGACATCCTAAAAATGTTAGGATACTAATAAATTAACTAAATAAAACTAAAAAAAATGAAAAAAGGACTCTTAACAATCATGATTGCGGCTTTAACAATTTTATCGACTGAAGCACAAAACAAATTTGGCTATTTAAATTCTAACGAATTATTAGCTAGTATGCCTGAAAGTGTTGCAATGCAAACTGAACTTGAAGATTATGCTAAGAAATTAGAAAATCAATTATCAGATATGCAATCAGAATACGAAAGAAAGGTAACAGAATACCAACAAAACGAAACAACTTTTTCTGATCTTGTTAAAGAAGATAAAATTAGAGAGATTGAAAGTATTCAAAAAAGAATGGTTGATTTTCAACAAAGTGCACAGCAATCGCTAGCACAAAAAGAATCAGAGCTTTTTACTCCTATTAGAGATAAAGCAATGGAAGCTATTCAAGTGGTAGCTAAAGAAGGAAATTATACATACATCTTCGATTCTGGAGCTGGTTCTTTTTTATATGTAGACGAAAGTGAAAACGTTATTTCGAAAGTAAAGTCGAAACTTGGAATGTAATTTCTTTATAAAATCTTTAAAGCAGTTTGGCAACAAACTGCTTTTTTTATGGTAATTTTCACTCAATGAACAACAAACAAGCAATAGGTGTTTTTGACTCAGGAATCGGAGGACTAACGGTTGCTAATGCAATTAAAAAAGTATTACCAAACGAAAGTATTATCTATTTTGGTGACACAAAACACTTGCCTTATGGTGAAAAATCACCAAAAGTTATAGCCAAATACTCAAAAAAAATATGCAATTTTCTTATTAAGAAAAATTGTAAAATGATAGTAATTGCCTGTAATACCGCTTCTTCAGTTGCTTATGATGTTGTTAAAAAAACATATCCAAACACAACTATAGTTAATGTTATAGATCCTGTTATTCGTTATTTGAACAATCAAGAAAACAGCAATAACGTAGGGATTATTGGCACAAAAGGAACAATAAACTCTGGAATTTATTCAAGAAAAATAAAAAAAAATAAGCCTGATATAAAGGTTAAAACCTTAGCCACTCCTCTTTTAGCTCCAATGATTGAAGAAGGATTTATCAACGACTCAATTAGTAAAACCGTTGTTAATAATTATTTGGAAAACCCAGCTTTATTAGGAATAGAAAAAATCATTTTGGCGTGTACCCATTATCCTCTAATAGAAGATATTATAAAAAACTATTATAATAATAAAGTAGAAGTAATCGATTCAGCTACTCAAGTGGCTAATTTTATTAGTCAATCTTTAAAAATTAACCAGCTTTTAAGTAATTCACAAGCTTCTTATCGTTTCTATGTTTCTGATTATACCAAATCATTCGAACAATCTGCAAAATTTTTCTTTGATGAAAACATACATCTTGAAGAAATTATTCTTTAAACCATTCAGAATATTTTAAATAGTTGTCTGCTATTCCTTCTATTAAAACCTTAGTTTGTTCTTGGCTCAATGTTTTTACTTTTTTAGCAGGTACTCCTGTATAAATACATCCACTTTCTAAAACTGAGTTTTCTAAAACGACTGATCCCGCACCAATAATTGTATTGCTCTCAACAACCACATTGTCCATAATAATAGCACCCATTCCGACTAAAACATTGTCTTTAACAGTACATCCGTGTACTATTGCATTATGGCCTACAGAAACATTATCACCTATTATTGTTGCATGTTTTTTATAAGTACAATGAATAACTGCTCCATCCTGAATATTAACTTTATTACCTATTTTAATGAAATTTACGTCGCCACGAATAACTGCATTAAACCAAACACTACAAAAATCTCCCATTTCAACTTGACCTACGATAGTAGCGTTTTGTGCTAAAAATATATCTTTCCCAAATTTTGGGGCTACACCAAGAACTTCTTTAATTAAAGCCATTTTGTTTTTTCCCAAAGATAAAAGATTGATGTAACTTTGCACACAAATAATTATACTATGACAAAGATTCCTATATCTCTATATGCTGAAGCAACTCCCAACCCAAAAGTGATGAAGTTTACAGCCAACAAAATGCTTGTTGACAATAATATTTATGAATTTTTAAATAGAGCCGAGGCCATTTCATCTCCTCTAGCTTTAGAGCTATTCGGATTTCCATTTGTTGAAAGCGTTTTTATAAGTGGAAACTTTGTTTCGGTAACAAAAAAACAAAACGATATTGAGTGGTCTGACATAGTGTTAGAGATGAGAGAGTTTATAAGAGATTTTATAGCCGACGGAGGAAAAGTAATCAACGAAGATGCTCCTATAAAGCTTAATAAAGAGTCTGTAAAACATAAAGAGGAATTAAAAAGAGAATTCTCTGATATTGAAAAGAAAATAGCAGATCTTTTAGATGAATACGTTCGTCCTGCTGTAGAACAGGATGGTGGTTTTATTTCACTCAAAAAGTTCGAAAAAGGAGTGGTAACCGTTTCTCTTCAAGGGGCATGTAGTGGTTGTCCTTCTTCGAGCATGACTTTAAAATCTGGTATCGAAGGACTACTAACAAAAATGATGCCAGACGAAGTAGTCGAAGTTATTGCAGACAATGATTAAAGAATTAATATTTTTATTTTTATTTTCTAGTTTAGTTACTCAAGCACAAAATGGTTTGTTATTTGGGTTGCAACTCAAACCTATTGTTCCTAATTCTTATTTTAATGCTAGCGGAATTAGTCAAGATTTTTATAGTGATGATTCTGAATTATATTCATTTAACTTAAAATCACGTATCGGACAATCTTTAGGAATGATTGTCAGGCAGAATATCACAAGCTTTGTTTCTTTAGAAAGTGGAATAAATTTCAACCAAAGAAGGTATAAACTTCAAGTAAAAAGTGCTCCAACAACTGATTTCTCTAACTTCTCAGTCCGTACTTACGAAGTTCCGTTACAATTTTTAGCCTATGTTAAAGTTTCAAATAAATGGTTTCTAAACGGGTCATTCGGAGTGTCTTACAACATATTCACTTCTAATGTTTATTCAGAAGGAGAGCAAAACCCTTTTTTTTACCAAAATACTATAAGGCGAAAAAAAGGACAGTCTGCATTTATTGCAAATTTAGGAACAGAATATAGAACTAGTACAAATGGCTATTATTATTTTGGCATTTCTCTACATCGACCATTAAAAAGTATCGTTCGAGTTTTCCCTGAATATAATGATGGAACAAACGAATATAATATATCTGCTCCTTCCACAAACTCCGATTTTTTAGAATTAAACGGCAACTTTCTTACTGTTGACTTCAGATACTTTTTTAAGAATAGCAAATAAAATCATATATTAGCATACACCTTACTTAACAAGTTTTTTTAATGACCTTAACAAAAATCACAACCATATTAATGGTAGTTATATCTTCTTATAGTTTTGCTCAACCTTTGCAAAATGGCATGGCTATTTTGACTCACTGGACTGGCGCAAGCGGGCAATGGGATGCGTTTTCTATCTTTAACACAGAAAACAACATGAGTGCTCCCTTAGGACAAAATTGGGCTACTACATTTAACACTCCTTCTGATCCAGCAATACATGATCAATGGAAAGGTACTAATATGGGAGATGTTTTTGGAGTGGCTATAGACGATCAAAAAAATGCATATTTTACTACTACAAAATCTATTTCAAGTAGCGGTTCTACTGCAACTAATAGTGGAGTTGCAGGTGATGGCGGTGTATATAAATTAAATGCAAATGACTGGAGTATAACTCCATTAATTACAACCGGAACTGGACCAAATCAAATTCCTAATCAAAATGTTGGTTTAGGAAATATTTGTTTCGACAAATGGAATAATCAACTTTTCATTACCAACTTTGAGGATGGTAAAATTTATCGTTTTGACACAGACGGTAATTTATTATCTACTTTCGATCCGTTCAATCTAGATGATGGCAGTCCTGGATTTGCAGGTCATGGAGAAGCACTCTGGGGCATCAACATTCATGGTGATAGTCCAAATAATTTAAAAGTATATTTTTCTCAATGGACAGAAGATAATTCGTTAGCTACAGCAACAAACGTTAATAATTCGGTTTGGTCGATTGATATAGATCCAAGTGGTGAGTTTTCAGGAACTGAAGATTTTTGCTTTAGTTTGCCAGACATTACCTACACATGGGCTTCAGTAACAGGTGGTTCTTATCCTATCTCGGATATAACATTTAGCGCAGACGGTAAAATGTATCTGTGTGAAAAAACTCAAGGAGGATGGTCTACTTTTGGAGGATTTGATGATCTCTTTACACCAGGAGCACACAATTCTAGGCTTCTCGAATTTACCAATATTTCTGGCGTATGGACCATGACCCAGCACTATGGCGTAGGAAACTACAATACTCCAACTACTTCAGATAATACAGCTGGTGGGGTTGCATTAAGCAATAGAGAGACTGTGGACGGAATAGATTGCGAGAAACTTATTTGGGCTACAGGAGATGCCCTTCGTTTTTCTGGGTTCAATCCTGCAGATGGAGGACAAACCTATGTATATGGTGCAGCAGGAATACCTGTGGAAGGAAATTCATTAGACCCTGCTTCTCCCGATTATGTTCAAAATACAAGCATTTATGTAGACGTAAACTATACAGGAATGGGTAATGACGGTTCTCAAAAAATGTCGTTTGGAGATATCGAGATATATTCAGAAGCACAAGCAACATCTACTTTTACAATTAGTCCAGACTCTACTATTTGCCCTGGCGGTGCTCTTACCCTAAATGTTAGCGGAGGATCAAACTATCAGTGGACACCAAGTGCAAATCTTGATGATCCTAACAGCTCTTCTCCTTCTGCCTCACCTACTCAAAATACAATATATACCGTTACTGGAGATGGTGCTTGTGGTGGAACAAGTCAAGCCTCAGTATCTATATCAATCGATGATTACTCTTTTAGTTTAGGGCCAGATTTAGCAGTATGCAACGGCTCATCTGAACCTTTAATTTTAGATGCCGGATCTCAGGCAATAGCTTGTCTGTGGAGCACAGGTGAAATTACGCCTACTATTTCTGTAAATACTCCTGGAACTTATAGTGTTATAAATACTAGCCCTAACTTTTGCGATTATTCTGACCAAATATTAATTGAAGAAGGTGAAACCCCTATTTTAGGCTTCTCCACTACTGATAGCTTAGGATGTAATCCTTCTTATTTCTCTTTGTTAGACAGTAGTAAGTCAACAAATAACGACCCAATAGATACATGGAACTGGACTGTTAACAATCAAAATTATAATGGTCAATCACCAAACATTTATCTTGACCAAAGTGGTGTTTTTGATGTCTCACTAGAGGTTGTAACCGAACTAGGTTGTATAGAAACACTTACAATAGAAGATTTTTTTATTGTTAACGAAACTCCTATTGTTAGTTTTAGTATTTACCCTGAGAAAATTTCACATTGTGATAAAACCGTTCTATTCTTAGATGCTACAACCAACTTTGATAGTATTGTATGGAATTTAGGAGATGGAACTATAATCACTCAAGATACTCTAAACAATTATACATTTGAAGAACTTAGCCCTTATCAAATTTCTTTAGAAGTTTTTGACGATAATGGATGTTCAAATAGTGCTTCTACATTTTTAAGTCCTTTAGAGTCAATTCCTTTTTATGCTCCAAATGCATTTACGCCAAATAATGATACTCAAAATGATGTTTTTAGACCTGTTTTAGGATGCTCAAGCGACTTTACTCTAAGTATTATTAATCGATGGGGAGAAACTATTTTTCAAAGTAACGACCCTAACGTTGGATGGGACGGAACTTACAATGGTAGAGTATGTCCAAATGGTGTATATGCTTGGCGAGCTAGTTACAATGGAATTAAAATAAGACAAGTAAAAATGGGGGAAGTCCATTTAATAAATTAAATATTAATGGTAAAAACAACCGTTTGTTAAACTATAAAAAAAGCCAGTTTAATAACTGGCTTTTGCTTTTTAAAGTCCTAAACTTTTCTTGACATCTCCACCAAGTAAATGTGTAGTTGGATCTTCCAAACATTCTTTTACTCTGCATAAGAACCCTACAGATTCTCTTCCGTCAATAATTCTATGGTCGTAAGAAAGAGCAACATACATTATCGGTCTTATTTCTACCTTACCTTCTATAGCCATTGGTCTTTGAACGATATTATGCATTCCTAGAATTGCGGATTGAGGTGGGTTAATAATAGGAGTAGACAACATAGAGCCAAAAACACCACCATTAGTAATGGTGAATGTACCGCCCATCATTTCATCAGGCGTAATTTTACCATCTCTTGCTTTTATAGCCAAACGCTTAACCTCACTTTCAACTTCCTGAAAATTCATTAATTCTGCATTCCTTATAACAGGAACCATTAGTCCTTTAGGAGCACTCACCGCAATACTGATGTCAGCATAATTATGATACTGAACTTGGTTTCCATCTATCTTAGCATTAACATCTTTAAACTCCATAAGAGCAGTTGTTATCGCTTTAGTAAAGAAAGACATAAATCCTAAGCCTACCCCGTATTTTTCTTTAAACGTTTCTTTATATTGGGTTCTAATATGATTAATTGCGGTCATGTCTACCTCGTTAAAGGTTGTTAACATGGCTGTTTCGTTTTTAACTGACACTAATCTTTGGGCAACCTTTCTACGCAACATAGACATTTTCTTGCGCTCCATCCCTCTTGGTCCGTCTACTGTTGTAGTGGACAAAGCATCTAATACATCGTCTTTTACTATTTTACCTCCTTCTCCACTTCCTTTTACTTCTTTAGGAGACAAGTCATTTTGCTGAATCATAGCCTTTGCAAGCGGAGTAGCTTTAGCATCCACAGAAGCAAGCGTGCTAGTTGATGGAGTCGAAACTGTAGCTTTTGGTGAAGAATCTTCAGTTTTAGTTTTAGCTTGTCCCTCTCCGTCAGTGTCAATAATACATACGACATCGCCAACAGCAACTGTTTCGCCTTCTTCTACTACAATTTTAATTGTTCCACTAACCTCAGCAGGAAGTGCTAAAGTAGCTTTGTCGGAATCAACTTCTGCAATCTCCTGATCTTTTTCTACATAATCGCCAGTTTCTACTAACCACTCTGCAATTTCTACTTCCGAGATCGACTCCCCTGGACTGGGTACTTTCATTTCTAATAGCATAGTTCTTTATTTATTTAAAAACCTTTTCTATAATTATATTTTGTCTTTGGAAGGAATGTTTGCTAGACCCGCTGGCTGTTGCAGCGCTTTCCGATCTAGAAACAACTTCAAAAGGTATATGCCTAAAGTTTCTCATAATATGTGACCAAGCACCCATATTAGCTGGTTCTTCCTGTACCCACATTATTCTTTTGGCATTATATTTTTTTAATATCTCTTCAATTTGAGAAGCTGGAAGAGGATACAATTGTTCTAAACGAACAATCGCAACATCTTCTTGATTTTTTTCCTGTTTTACAGATTCTAATTCGTAATATATCTTCCCAGAACAGAAAACTAGCTTTTCTACACTATCAGCTTTAGCTGTTGGGTCATCTATCAACTCTCTAAAAGTTCCATCGGATAATTCTTCTAAAGAAGAAATACACTTAGGATGCCTTAATAAACTTTTTGGAGTAAAAACAATAAGAGGTTTTCTAAAATCTCTTTTAATTTGCCTTCTCAACACATGAAAAAAGTTTGCAGGTGTAGTACAATTCGTAATTTGCATGTTATCTTGAGCACACATCTGTAAATATCTTTCTAATCGAGCGCTTGAATGCTCTGCACCCTGACCTTCATAACCATGAGGTAACAACATTACTAAGCCGTTCATTATTCTCCACTTATCTTCCGCACAACTTATAAACTGATCAAGCATTATCTGTCCACCATTACTAAAGTCTCCAAATTGAGCTTCCCAAATAGTCAGTGAATTTGGTCTTGCCATAGAGTATCCGTAGTCAAAACCTAAAACCCCATATTCGGAAAGCAAAGAATTATAAGCTTCAAACTTTGCTGTTTTACTAACACTATTTAAAGGACAAACTTCTTTTTCTGATTCTTCTAATTTTAGTATTGCATGACGGTGAGAGAAAGTTCCTCTTTCTACATCCTGACCACTTAAACGAATCGAATTTCCTTCATCTAGCAAAGAGCCATATGCTAGCAACTCAGCCATTCCCCAATCAATCTTGTTGGTTTCTTCGATCATCTTGCGTTGATCATTTAATATTCGCTGGTTCTTTTTAAATAATTTATCGTTTTCGGAAAGCTGATATAAATTTTTAGCCACTCTTTTAAGGTCTTCTATAGCAACCTTAGTATTTGTTTTGTGTTCGAAAGCATTAGTCATAGCAGGGCTGAATCCTTCCCATTCTTTTTGTAGAAATGGAGTGATTCGTGCTTTTTCTACCTCCTTGGCTGCATCAAAACGATCTTGTAAGAATTGTTTAAATTCTTTTTCCATTTCTTTGGCCAAGTTAGCTTGTACGACCCCTTCGTTAATCAACTTATGATTATAAATTTCTCTAGGGTTAGCATGTTTACTTATTGCTTTATATAATAATGGCTGAGTAAAGCGTGGCTCATCACCTTCATTATGACCATATTTCCTATAACACAAAAGGTCAATGAAAACGTCTTTATGAAACTTCTGACGATACTCTGTTGCCATTTGCATAGCATGCACAACAGCTTCGACATCATCACCATTAACGTGAAAAACAGGCGATAATGTTACTTTACCAATATCTGTACAATAGGTGCTCGAACGAGCATCATGGTAATTAGTAGTAAACCCAATTTGATTGTTAATTACAATATGGATTGTTCCTCCGGTCTTATAGCCATCTAGTTGAGCCATTTGAATAACTTCATAGACTACACCCTGACCAGCAAGAGCAGCATCTCCATGAATTAAAATTGGAACTAACTTTTTGTTGTCTCCATTATATTGTTCGTCAATTTTAGCTCTTGATATCCCCTCAACAACTGGGTCAACAGCCTCTAAATGAGATGGGTTTGGAGAAAGGGATATTTTAACGTTTTTATCGTTATTACATTTTTGCTCGGAAGTAAAACCTAGGTGATATTTTACATCTCCACTAAACAGTTTATCTTCGTATTCTACTCCTTCGAATTCTGTAAATATCTCTTTGTATGTTTTGTTAAAAATATTTGCTAATACATTCAATCTTCCTCTGTGAGCCATACCCATCACAAACTCCTCTACACCTAAACTGGCACCATGTTCAATAAGAATATCTAAAGCAGGGATTAAAGACTCCGCCCCTTCTAAAGAGAATCTTTTTTGCCCTACATATTTTGTATGTAAAAAATTTTCGAAAGCAACGGCCTGATTTAGCTTGCGCAAAATTTGTTTCTTTTGATCTAAAGAAAATGTTGGAGTATTACTATTGAGATGTAGTCTGTTTTTTATCCATTCAACCTGATCTGGCTTACGAATGTACATATATTCTATTCCGATAGATTGACAATAAACTTTTTTAAGATGAGAAATAATATCTCTTAGCGAACTGGGACCTATACCCACCTGATTTCCGGCCTGAAACACAGTATCTAAATCAGCTTCATCCAGACTGAAATTGTTAATCTCTAAAGTAGGTGTATATTTTCTTCTTTCTCGAACTGGATTAGTAAGAGTAAATAAATGCCCGCTTTTGCGATAAGCATCTATGAGGTTTATTACCTGAAATTCTTTTTTAAATGTTTCAGGAATTTCTTCATCTTCAGAATAAGCCTCTTTTGCAAAGTCGAATCCGGAGAAAAAATTTCTCCACGACTCCTCTACAGAAAGGGGGTCATCGACATACATCTCATATAAAGACTCTATCTGATTAGTGTGGATTGCTCCTAAAAAAGAAAATTTATCCATTTAATAACAAAATTATTCAAATTTTATTGAAATGCTACTATAATTTAATGCGATTTTTAAAGGAATTGGCTTTTAATTTTCTCTTGACTTCAACATCTTAGCAAAACGAATAAGCTCGGTTTTATCTCCTTCTACTAACGATAAGCTTTCCATTGCTTTGTTATAGTATGTATCTATCAAATTATTAGTAAGACTCGGAATCTTTAATAATTCATAAATTTCTTTTACTCTTTCCACTTTGCTGATATCATCTGTATTTTTAAAAGTATAAAGATTTACTAATTCCATCTTTGTGTTTTTATCACTTATTTCTAAAGCTTGTAAGTAAAGGCATGTTTTTTTGTTCGAAATAATATCTCCTCCTACTCTTTTGCCAAAAACTTTTTGATCTCCGAAAGCATCTAATAAATCGTCTTTAAGCTGGAATGCTATACCAATGTCTCTTCCAAATGAGAATAATAAGTCTGCTTGTTTAGAGGATGCGCCTCCAATAATAGCTCCAATTTTTAGTGCTGCAGCCAATAAGATTGCTGTTTTATATTCAATCATTTTTAAATATAAGCTCATACTTACTTCAGCTTGAATTTCAAAATCCATATCAAATTGCTGGCCTTCGCATACTTGTAAAGCTGATTGATTGAATACTGTCAAGACCTCTTTTAGAGTAGCTGCTTCAAGGTCATTAAAATATTGGTAAGACTGAATAAGCATAGCATCTCCTGAAAGGATTGCTACATTTTCGTTCCATTTTACATGAACAGTATCGTTTCCCCTTCTTAATGGGGCTTTATCCATTATGTCGTCGTGTAATAGAGTGAAATTATGAAAAACTTCAATAGCAACAGAAGGCATTAATGCTCTACTAAAATCTTTTTTATATAGCTGATGTGCTAAAAGTAATAATATAGGGCGCATTCTTTTACCTCCAACTGCTAAGATGTAGTCAATGGGTGCATACAAATCTGCAGGTTGATCAGGATATTTTAACCCTATAATCTCTTGTTCTACATCAATGCGTAATTGTTCGATGGTTTTCATACTATTCAATTAATGACATTAAATATTTACCATAACCACTTTTTAATAATGGTTGTGCTAACTTTTTTAGTTGATCGCTATTTATAAAACCCATCTTATAGGCTGCTTCTTCTATGCATCCAATTTTTCTTCCTTGTCTATCTTCAATAACTTGTACAAACTTGCTAGCCTGTATTAAGGAAGTAAAAGTGCCTGTATCAAGCCATGCAGAACCTCTACCTAAAAGTTGAACGTTTAATTTCTTACGTTTTAGGTATTCAATATTTACATCTGTAATTTCATATTCTCCTCTTGCGCTTGGCTTTATATTTTTTGCTATCTCTATCACATCATTGTCATAAAAATATAAGCCAGGAATAGCATAATTCGATTTAGGATTAGTAGGCTTTTCTTCTAAAGAAACAGCTTTCATCTGATCATCAAAATCGACTACTCCATACCTTTCAGGGTCGTTAACTCTATATCCGAAAATGACTCCACCATCAATATGAGAATTACAAGATTCTAAAATCTTTCTTTTCATGTAAAAAATATTATCTCCTAAAACCAAACATACGGAATCATTTCCAATAAAGTCTTCTCCGATAATAAATGCTTGAGCTAATCCGTTAGGGACTTCTTGCACTTTATATTCGAACTTGCAACCTAAATTAGATCCGTCGCCTAATAATTTTTGAAAAATTGGCAAATCATGAGGAGTAGAAATAATTAACTCTTCTCTTATTCCCGAAAACAATAGTGTAGATAATGGATAATATATCATAGGCTTGTCGTAAACAGGAAGGGCCTGTTTACTAACAGCTAATGTGAGTGGGTGCAACCTAGTGCCTGATCCTCCTGCTAAAATTATTCCTTTCATTCAAGTGGGTTTTTAAAGGTTAATTCTTTTAATTCGATATCTTCTTCTTCATCTAAAATTTCAGCTAATGGATCTTGTATCGCCTCCTCTAATATTGACTTCTCCAAAGTCAGTAATAACGCTGGTAATATTACTAAATTAGATAACAAGGCAATCATGAGCGTAATTGAAACTAATAAACCTAAGGCGATTGTTCCTCCAAATTGAGAAGTCATAAATATAGAAAATCCGAAGAACAAAACAATAGAAGTGTAAATCATACTTACACCTGTTTCGCTAATTGCCTTTTTAACAGACTTTCTAATGTTACCGTTATTCTTTAATTCTTGTCTGTATTTTGCTAAAAAATGTATCGTATCATCTACAGAAATACCAAATGCAATTCCGAAAACTAAAATAGTAGAAGGTTTGATAGCAATTCCAAAATAGCCCATAATTGCAGCAGTTAGTAATAAAGGGATTAAATTTGGAATAAGGGATACCATTACCATTCTAAAGGAATTAAACATCCAAGCCATAAATAAGGAGATTAGCAAAACAGCTAAAAATAAACTTGTAAATAAATTTTTCACTAAGTATGTTGTTCCTTTTAAAAAAACAACACTAGAACCTGTAATCTTAATGTCATATTTTTCTTTATCAAAAATCTGATCAATCTGACTTCTAAGTTTCGTCTTTATTTCATTCATTTGGCTAGTGCCAATATCAATAACTTGCAAAGAAATTCTTCCAACTTGCTTATCTTGGTCAACAAATGCATCCAACCAATCGGAAGAGGTTTTGCTATTGTCAGCATAATTCAACAACCAGTTTTTTTCTTGTGAATTAGGCAATTGATAATATTTAGAATTCCCGTTATAAAAAGTTTGCTTGAAATACTTGATTGGCTCTAACAAAGATATTGATCTAGAAAATTGAGGATAAGTATTAAGGGTATCTACTAGTTTATTCATTCTTTTTAAAGTAGATAAACGCATCATTCCGTTTTTACGATGAGTATCGATTGTAATTTCTAAAGGTAAAACAGAATTAAAATTATTTTCAAAAAAACTAATTCCTTTATAAAACTCTGTATCTTTAGGAATATCATCAGTAATGTTTCCAGAAGTTTGCATTTTTAATAAACCAAAAAGAGCAACAACTGTTATAATAATTGTATAAACGTATATGTGTTCCCTTCGGTGAGTTACCCAATAATATATTTTTTTAACAATATATTGAATCCATTTTCTGTCTAAATGTTTAGTATGCTTTTGTTTAGGAGGATTGATATAGCTCAACAAAATAGGTATTAAGAGTAAAGAAAGAAAAAAGACAGCGAAAATATTAATAGACGCAACTAATCCAAATTGTCTAAGATCCTGGCTCGAAGTTAAAATAAAAGTTGCGAAACCTAGGGCTGTTGTAGTATTGGTTAAAATGGTAATATTACCCACTCTTATAATCATTCTTACTAATGCCTTCGATTTATTGCCATGAGCTTTAATCTCATTATGGTATTTATTAATCAGAAAAATACTGTTAGGGACGCCAATTACTATAAGTAAAGGAGGTATTAGAGCAGATAAAATAGTTATCTCATAATCCAATAACGCCAGAGTCCCGAACGACCATGTTACCCCAATAGCTACAATAAGCATAGAAATTAACATCGCTTTAATAGATCTGAAAAATAAAAACAAAATAATAGCAGTAACAATAAATGCTAAAACAATAAATAGTCGCACTTCACTTCTAATCATTTGAGAATTAGTAGTTCTCACATAAGGAAGACCAGAGTAATAAATTTTGTTGGAGGATTTCGCACTATAGGAATCTCCTACTTCAACAATAGATGATATTAATTCCGTTCTTTTACTACTAGCAATGTATTTATCATCTAAATTTAAAACTAGTACTGCAGCATTTTCGCTTATAAAACGATTGTTATAGAACGGAAGATTTTTAAATGTGAGAAATGCAGCATCTAAGTCGCTTTGATTTTTAACGTTATCAAAGAGCTTAAAAGATTCGAATTTTTTCTCTTGTTCATTTTTATTTAATGCTATTGCATCTACAATTGAAAAGACGCTGTTAACTCCTTCAATAGTTTTTAAATTCTCACTAAATTTTTGCCAGTAATTAAATTTTTGATAGATAAAGAAGGAGTCAACATCGACTCCTACAAACATGAGATTATCGCTTTCTCCAAATTTTTTTACAAAATAATTATAGTCAAGTTGTGTTTCAGAATCGTGAGGCAATAGTCTTGCCATTTCGTAGGACAAACGTACTTTATCAGACTGCTGATACATGAAATAGGTAAAGGCAAGTATTAGCCATATAAAAACAGCTCGATACCTTAAAATAATTCTAGCAATTACAGCCCACATAAAAAGTAGTTTAAATATTTAAGCTTGGTAAGGCACAAAAGAAATTAAACAGTCATAATTTCAGACTCTTTTGTAGAATATATCTCATCTACTTTTGACGAAAATTCGTTAGTTAATTTTTGAATCTGATTTTCTGAATCTTTAATAATATCTTCAGAAATAGAATCTAATTTTTTCAACTCGTCATTTGCTTCTTTTCTGGCGTTTCTAATACTAATTTTAGCATTTTCTGTTTCCGATTTTGCTTTTTTAGCAAGATCTCTACGACGTTCTTCTGTTAAAGGAGGAATATTAATAATCAGCAGCTCACCATTATTCATTGGTGTAAATCCTAAATTAGCATCAAGAATAGCTTTATCCATTGCTTCTAACATAGTTTTATCCCATGGCTGAACCGTAATTGTTTTCGCATCTGGTGTATTTATATTGGACGACTGACCTAAGGGTGTTACGGACCCATAATAATCGACAGTTACATTGTCAAGCATACTTGGTGATGCTTTACCGGCTCTAATTTTAGAAAAAGCTTTTTCTAAATGAGCAATATTTGAATTCATTTGTTCTTTTGTACTTTCTATGATAAAGTCAATTTCTTCCATAATAAATTAGGTTAAAAGTTCACAAGAGTTCCTACCGACTCTCCTTTTAGCATCTTGATTAAATTTTTCGATTTATTGATATCAAACACAATAATTGGTAAATTGTTTTCATTACAAAGAGTAAAAGCAGTCATATCCATAATATTTAAGCCTTTTTCATATACTTCTTTAAAAGAAATAGTATTGTATTTAATCGCTGACTTATCTTTCTCAGGATCAGCAGAATATATTCCGTCTACTCGAGTACCTTTTAAAATCACGTCTGCTTCAATTTCAATCGCTCTTAGAGTAGCAGCAGTGTCAGTTGTAAAATAGGGGTTTCCTGTTCCACCGCCAAAAATTACGACTCTTCCCTTCTGCAAATGTCTAATTGCTCTTCTTCTAATGTAAGGCTCGGCAACCTGCTCCATTTTAATAGCAGTCATTAACCTTGTTTTAATGCCTTCTTTTTCTAAAGAAGATTGAAGAGCCATTCCGTTGATTATTGTAGCAAGCATACCCATGTGGTCTCCTTGAACTCGATCTAATCCTTCTCCTTCAACCTGAACCCCTCTAAAAATATTTCCACCTCCTATTACAACAGCAACCTCAACACCAGCCTCAACGGCTTCTTTAATTTCTAAGGCATAACTAGAAAGTTTTTCGGTGTCAATACCAAACTGCTTAGATCCCATTAAAGACTCACCACTTAACTTTAGTAATATTCTGTTGTACTTCATAATGTAAATTTAGACAAAAAAAAAGAGAGTGAAAACACTCCCTTTTTTATATTTAAAATAATTAAATTCCTAAGCCAACTCTTTTAAATGTTGACACCGACAAGCCTTTCTTTTGCTTTTCTAAATATTGAGCTACGGTTGTCTTAGATTCTTTAATAAATTCCTGATTAAGTAGTGTATTTTCTTTAAAGAATTTATTTAATCTTCCGTTTGCAATTTTGTCTAGCATTTCTTCAGGCTTGCCTTCCTGACGTGCAAGATCTTTAGCAACTTCTAACTCTTTATCAATAACTTCTTGAGTAACAAAATCTTTATCGACAGCTACAGGATTCATAGCAGCAACTTGCATTGCTACATCTTTACCAACCTGTACGTCTGCCTGATCAGTAAGACCTACCAAGGTAGCTAATTTATTACCTCCATGAATGTAAGAAGAAACAAAATCTGACTCTACAAACTCATATCTTGATAAATCTAGTTTTTCACCAATTACACCAGACTGTTCTGTAATTTTTTCTGCGATAGTCATACCACCTACTTCAATAGCCATTAGCTCTTCCATACTAGATGGCTTGTTGCTCATTGCAGCATCTAAAAAGGACTGAGCTAAAGCAATAAACCCTTCATTGATAGCAACAAAGTCTGTTTCACAATTTAAAGAAATCAATGCACCAAAATTACCATTTGAAGAAGATAATACAACGCCCTCTGTTGCCTCTCTATCTGCTCTTTTGGCTGCAATTTTTTGTCCTTTTTTTCTTAGTAAGTCTACTGCAGCATCGTGATTTCCTTCTGCTTCAACTAGAGCTTTTTTACAATCCATCATACCTGCACCGGTCTGCTTTCTTAAAGCATTTACATCGGAAGCTGTGATCTTTGTCATCTTAAATATTATTTAAATTTATTATTTAGAGTCTTCCTTTTTGCTAGGAATCTCTGTTTTTTTTGCTTCTGGAGCTGGAGCTTTAGCTTCTTTTGCTACTTTAAGCTCTTTTTCAGCACCTCTTTCGGATAATCCCTCTTGAATAGAATCACAAACTAAAGTCATAATTTTTTCAATAGAACGAGTAGCATCATCATTTGCAGGAATTGCAAAATCAACATTCGAAGGGTTAGAGTTAGTATCTACAATTGCGAAAGTAGGTATTCCTAATTTTTTAGCTTCTGCTACTGCAATGTGTTCTCTTTGAATATCAACTATAAACAAAGCAGCAGGCAATCTATTCATCGTAGAAATTGATCCTAAGTTTTTGTCTAATTTTGCTCTAGTTCGAGAAACTTGAAGACGTTCTCTTTTAGAAAGAGTATCAATTGTTCCATCAACTTTCATTTTGTCGATAGAATTCATCTTTTTAATTGCTTTTCTAATAGTTGCAAAATTTGTTAATAGACCACCTGACCAACGCTCAGTAATGTATGGCATATTAACTCTAGTAGCATTAGTGGAAACAGCATCTTTTGCTTGCTTTTTAGTAGCAACAAACATTACTTTTCTACCCGATTTAGCAAGGTGCTTAAGAGCGGCACATGCTTCGTTTAGCTTTACAATTGTTTTGTTAAGATCAATTACGTGAATACCATTTTTCTCCATAAAAATATAAGGAGCCATTTTTGGATTCCACTTTCTTGTAAGGTGTCCAAAATGAACACCAGAATCTAATAAGTCTTTAAAATTTGTTTTTGACATTTTTTTTATTGTTTACGTTCAAACTTAGTTCAATTATTAAGTAGTGCGAAAGCAGTCTTAATAATTTGGATACTAAACAATATCCTATAATATTAACGTTTAGAGAACTGGAATTTCTTACGAGCTTTTTTCTGTCCTGGTTTTTTACGTTCAACCATTCTAGGGTCTCGAGTTAATAGTCCTTCTGCTTTCAAAACAGAACGATTTGATTCGTCTAATTGACAAAGAGCTCTAGAAATAGCAAGTCTAATAGCTTCTACTTGACCAGTAATTCCTCCTCCGTTTACGTTTATTTTTAAATCAAACTTATCCTTCAATTCAGTTAAACTAAATGGTTGGTGTAGTCTATAAATTAATGTGTCAGTAGTAAAATAATCTTTAGCCTCTTTGTTATTAACTAAAATATTTCCTTTACCCTTACTCATGTAAATACGAGCAACAGCTGTTTTTCTTCTACCGATTGTGTGAATTCTATCCATTTTTATAAGTTGATTTTAACTTCTTTTGGTTGTTGTGCTTCATGCTTATGGTCTGTTCCTGCATATACATGTAGATTTCCATATATGGCTCTACCTAATTTATTCTTTGGCAACATACCTTTAACAGCTTGCTTAACAAGAGAGGTTTGGTCTCTATTAAATAACTCTCTTGGAGAAATTCTTTTTTGACCACCAGGATATCCTGTATGTTTAAAGTGTTCTCTATTGTCCCACTTTTGACCAGTTAATTTAATCTTGTCTGCATTTATTATTACTACATAGTCACCGCAATCAGCATGAGGTGTATAATTAGTTTTATGTTTTCCTCTAAGCAATGAAGCTGCATTAGATGATAAACGTCCTAATACCATATCTTCAGCATTAATCAACAACCATTTTTTGTCGGCGTTTTCTTTATTTGCTGAAACTGTTTTGTAGCTTAATGTATCCACTGTATGTAATTTTAATTTCTTGTGCCCCAATAAACACTTTGTTCTAAAGGGGTGGCAAAAGTAGAATATTTATTTTAAAAGAACAAAATTTTATTAACCATATTTAGTTGATAATTTTCATTTCTTTACCAACTTTAATAAAAGCGGCTATTGCTTTATCTAAATGTTCTCTAGTATGAGCTGCCGAAATTTGAACTCTTATACGAGCTTGTTCTTTTGGAACTACCGGAAAAAAGAACCCAATTACATAAATTCCTTCTTTTAACAATTTGTCTGACATAATTTGAGATGTCTTAGCATCATAAAGCATCACCGGCACAATAGGGTGTACTCCTTCTTTTATATCAAATCCTGCTTTTAACATTTCAGATCGGAAATATGCTGTATTTTGCTCTAGTTTGTCTCTTAATTCTGTTGACTCACTAATAACATCTAAAACCTCAATTGCAGAACCAACTATTGAAGGTGCTAAAGAATTGGAAAATAAATAAGGTCTTGATTTTTGTCTTAAAATTTCAATAATTTCTTTTTTAGCTGATGTAAAGCCTCCCATTGCTCCACCTAATGCTTTTCCTAAGGTGCCAGTAATAATGTCTACTCTACCCATTACTCCACAATGTTCATGTGTTCCTCTACCAGTTTTACCAATAAAACCAGTGGAGTGGCAGTCATCTACCATTACTAAGGCGTCATACTTTTCGGCTAAATCACAAATTTTATCAAGTTGAGCAATATATCCGTCCATGGAAAAAACACCATCGGTAACAATTATTCGATTTCTGTGTTGTTGAGCTTCTTTAAGTTTATTTTCTAAATCTTGCATATCATTATTTGCATAACGATACCTAGCTGCTTTACACAGGCGGACCCCATCAATAATTGATGCATGATTAAGAGAGTCTGAAATAATTGCATCTTCGCCACTAAACAAAGGTTCGAAAAGTCCACCATTTGCATCAAATGCAGCCGCATAAAGAATAGTGTCTTCCATTTCTAAAAAAGAAGATAATTTATGCTCTAGTTCTTTATGAATGTCTTGAGTTCCGCAAATAAAACGAACCGAAGAAAGACCAAAACCATGAGAATCAAGTGTATCTTTTGCAGCCTGAACAACCTTTTTATTAGAAGATAGTCCTAAATAATTATTTGCACAAAAATTAATCACTTCTAAATCGCCACTTACTCTAATATCTGTTCCCTGTTGAGTAAGAATTGTTCTTTCTTTTTTATAAAGCCCTGCAGATTCTATGTTGTTTAATTCTTGTTGTAGTTGTTCTTTTAATTTACCGTACATATATTGTCTATAAAAAAAGGGAGATAAATCTCCCTTGGATTGTTTTTTTAAAAAATAGTTATACTAAACCTTGATCAATCATTGCGTCAGCTACTTTTACAAAACCTGCAATGTTTGCTCCTTTTACATAATTAACATAACCATCTTCATTACCATGTTTAACACAAGCAATATGGATATCATTCATAATTGTTTGAAGTTTAGCATCTACTTCTTCTCTTGTCCAATTCATTCTCAAAGAATTTTGAGACATTTCTAAGCCTGAAGTAGCAACACCACCAGCATTGGATGCTTTTCCGGGTGCAAAAAGTATTTTTTCTTTTTGAAATACTTCAATAGCTTCTGGGGTACAAGGCATATTAGCTCCTTCAGAAACACAAATACAACCATTGTCAACAAGCATTTTTGCTTCGTATCCTTCTAATTCGTTTTGAGTAGCACAAGGAAGGGCAATATCACATTTTAATTCCCAAGGTCGTTTACCTTCATAAAAAGGACAACCATACTTATCGGCATATTCTTTAATTCTACCTCTTTTAATGTTTTTAAGTTCCATTATAAAAGCTAGCTTTTGTGAATCAATACCATCTTTGTCATAAATAAATCCTGAAGAATCAGACATGGCAACCACCTTAGCTCCTAATTCCGTTGCTTTTTCACAGGCATATTGAGCTACATTTCCGGAGCCAGAAATAGAAACTATTTTACCTTTAAAAGAATTTCCATTGGCTTTTAACATATTCTGAGCAAAATAAACGTTTCCATACCCAGTTGCCTCAGGGCGAATTAGAGAACCTCCCCAATTAACTCCTTTACCTGTAAGAACTCCAGTAAATTCGTTTCTTATTCTTTTATATTGACCAAAAAGATAACCAATTTCGCGAGCGCCGACTCCAATATCTCCTGCAGGTACGTCTGTGTTAGGTCCAATATGGCGACTCAACTCGGTCATAAATGATTGACAAAATTTCATCACTTCATTATCCGACTTACCTTTAGGGTTAAAGTCTGAACCCCCTTTTCCGCCTCCCATAGGTAAGGTGGTGAGAGAATTTTTAAATACTTGCTCGAAACCTAAAAACTTTAAAATTCCTAGGTTAACAGAAGGGTGAAACCTTAAACCACCTTTATATGGACCGATTGCGGAGTTAAATTCAACTCTGTAACCTCTATTGACTATACAATTTCCATCGTCATCAAGCCATGGAACTTTAAACATAATTACTCTTTCTGGCTCAACAATTCGCTCTAAAATGTTTGCCTTTGCGTATTTAGGATTATTTTGAATAAATGGAATAACCGTTTCGACTACTTCTTCAACTGCTTGAATAAATTCTGGCTCATGTCCATCTTTGGCTTTTACTTTTTCCATAAAAGCGTCGACTAATTCTAAATGCTTACTTTCCATAAGTTTTGTTTTGTTAGCTTTAGCAAATGTATAATAATTACCATTTCAAAAAAAAATATTTAAACGATAATATTATATTTATCTAAAAGGTAATTATTTCAAAGAAAATATCTTTCCGGGACTAGATTGAATTATATTTTTCAACTCTAAATCTGTTAGTACTCCCGCTAGCTGTCCGAAATTTATATTTAAACAGTCATTAATTGAATCAATATTCAATTCTTGTCTTTTTTCTAATAATGTAACTACTTTTAACTCATATTCGTTTAGTAGATCTTTTTTAATTATCGTTTGTTTTTCCTTTTTGTTCCAATTTAATAAATAAGAAATGTCCTGAGGACTACTGCATAGATGAGCCTGATTTGTTTTTATCAAATGGTTACAACCACTAGAATACTCATCCTAAACTTTACCTGGAACAGCAAAAACATCTCTATTATAGTCGTTGGCTAATTTAGCGGTAATCATTGCTCCTCCTTTTATCTTACTTTCAATTACAATAGTGGCATCGGAGATTCCGGCAACGATTCTATTTCTTCGAACAAAATTTTCTCTACTAATGTTAGTCTCGCTCAAAAATTCAGTGATTAATCCTCCATTTTGAAGCATTTCAAGCGATACATTTTTATGTGAAGAAGGATAAATTTTATCTAAGCCATGAGCAATAACTGCAGCAGTTTTTAAATTGTGTTTTATAGCATTTTTATGTGCATGAATATCAATCCCATAGGCTAAACCACTAATAATAAGAACAGGAAAATCGGAGAGATACTCTATAACTGACTGACAAATATTTTTTCCATAATTGCTAGCATTTCTGGTACCAACTATACTAACTATTTTTGTTTGATTCCAATCAAAATCTCCTTTTGAGTATAAAACTATTGGAGCATCTACGCAGTTTTTTAACCTACTTGGATAATCATTTTCTAAATAAGTACTTACTTTGATATTATTATTAGAAATATAATTAATCTCTTGCTCGGCTCTAGAAAGCACATTCTGGCTAGAAATTTCTTTTGCCAAAACCGGACCGATATGAGGTATCTTAATTAAGTGTTCTTTTTTTTCTTTAAAAACTGCTTCAAAGCTTCCGCAATAACTAATTAATTTTTTAGCAGTGACAGGGCCTATTCCCGCAATAAGGGTAAGCCCTATTTGAAAAATAAGGTCGTTTTTCATGTTTTAATTGTTCTTTTTGTACTTTGCGAACTTAAAGATACAAATTATAATGAAATATTTATTCTTAACTTTAGTATTTTGTTTTATTCAACTTGCAACTTTCTCTCAATCAGTTCAAGGTATTGTAATGGATAAAAACGATAATAGTCCTCTTATTGGAGTTAATGTGATTACCAACTCATCAGGAACAATTACTGACTTTGATGGAAAATTTGAACTTAAATTACTAGAAGGAGAAAATATCCTTATTTTTTCTTACTTAGGATATAAGGAACTCAAAAAGACAGTCAAGGTTGCTAAAAGTCAAAAAATTACAATTGAAATTAAGCTTGAAGAATCGATAACAAAACTTAATACTGTTGTTGTATCTGCAGGAAAATTCGAACAAAAAATTGAAGAAACAACTGTATCTATTGAAGTTTTAAAAGCTTCGCTTATAGAAAGTAAAAACACTACAAATATTCAAAATGCTATTGATCAAATTCCTGGAGTAAATATTACCGACGGACAGGCTAATATTAGAGGTGGAAGTGGTTGGAGTTATGGTGCAGGAACAAGAGTACAGGTTCTAGTAGACGACTTGCCTTTAATTTCTGGAGATGCAGGTCAAGCCCAGTGGAGTTTAATAGCAACTGAAAACATCAATCAAGTAGAAGTAATAAAAGGTGCTTCGTCTTCTTTGTATGGTTCGTCTGCCCTAAATGGAGTAATCAATATCCGAACAGCATATCCAGGAAATACCCCCGAAACAAAAATTAACTTACATCATGGTTATTATGACGATGCAAAAAGAGAAAGTTTAAATTGGTGGGGAGGAAGAAATCAAAAAGTTTCTGGATTTGATTTTTTACACAAAAGAAAAATTGGCAATCTTGATCTTGTTGCAGGAGGGTTCTATCTCAGAGATGAAGGATATAGATATTTAGAAGACACTCAAAGATACCGACTCAACTTTAACACAAGGTATAAAGATCAGAAAATTGAGGGGCTGACTTACGGCTTAAATGCAAATTTTTTAAAAAATGAAACTGCTTCGGCACTCATCTGGCAAGATTACGAAACTGCTTATATTCCTCTAGATAGTTCGGTAACTAAAACAAGTGGAGATGTTTATAATATAGATCCATTTATAACTTACATAAATCCTAAAAACCAAGACTCTCATCAACTAAAAGGTAGGTTTATGCATGTTATTAATGATAACTCTACAAAAAACAATAAAGATGGACAGGATAATAAATCTGACACATATTATTTAGAGTATCAATACCAGAAAAAGATTGATTGGCTGAAACTAAATTGGACAAGCGGAAGTGTTTATGAATATGTAAATGCAAAGTCAAAGTTGTTTCAAGGAAATAACTTTAGAGAAAATATTGCTTTGTTTACTCAAGTCGATAAAAAAATTGGCAATAGAATAAATCTATCTTTAGGAGCTAGGTATGAACGGTTTTCATTAAAGACAGGTCAATTTTATGTTTTAGAAGATGGAGACTCTACTGATAATATTTTTGACTCCAAGCCTGTTTTCAGATCAGGTATAAATTATAAACTTAGTGAATCCACATTTTTAAGATCTTCCTATGGTCAAGGGTACCGTTTCCCAAGTATTGCAGAACTATTTATTGAAACAGAGGTTGCAAGTGGAATTTGGGTTTACGACAATCCAAGCCTTACACCTGAGCAAGGATGGAGTTCAGAAATTGCTGTAAAACAACTTTATAAACTAGGGAATTTAGTGGGTTATATAGATTTGGCTCTTTTTACCATGGAATATAAAGACATGATGGAGTTTAGTTTCGGACAATGGCAACCATTTGCTTTAGATAATTTAGGAATAGGATTTAAATCTATAAATATAGGCGACACAAAAATTTCAGGTCTAGAGCTATCTATGGCTGGTTCTATTACGTTTGATGAATTTAAGCTTAACTTTTTAGGAGGATATACTTACATCGATCCTAAGCCAAAAGATCCTAATAAAATTTACGATGAAGATATTAATGGACAAGGACTAAATTTTTACAACACAAGTTCAATAGATTCTTCCGATTTATTTCTAAAATACAGGTATGAACATCTTGCAAAATTAGACGTCGAATTAGTTCATGGTAAAAAAAGCTTTGGAATAAGTGCTAGATACAATAGCTTTATGAAAAATATTGATGCAATATTTGTAAGTCCTGGGTTCTCTGGAATCATTCCTGGTATTTCAGAATCAAGAGAAAAACTCAATACTGGCGATCTTATAATCGATTTAAGACTTGTATATCAAATAAATAAAAACAATTCTGCTTCGTTAATTATTAATAATGCATTAAACAGAGAGTACCAAACCCGTCCGGCTAATCTAATGCCTCCAAGGATGGTTTCTTTAAAATGGGGTATAAAATTATGAGAACACTAGCAATTATACCAGCGAGATATAATTCCAGCAGATTTCCTGGAAAACCCTTAATTGACATTAACGGAAAGTCAATGATAAGAAGAGTTTACGAGCAGGTAATGCTAACAAGTGTGTCAAAAATAATTGTTGCAACCGACGATTTCAGAATTGCTGATGAAGTACAAGAATTTGGTGGAGAATATGTTATGACATCTAGTAATCACCTTTGCGGAACAGATAGATGCATTGAGGTTTTAAGCGAACTTAGCCAATATACTCATGTTATAAACATACAAGGTGACGAACCCTTTATAAACCCCCAACAAATAAAACAAATTGATTATCATTTTCAGATGAACCCTGATTCATCAATTATAACTTTAGCGAAAAAAATAGAAGATAAATCATTATATCAAAACCCAAACTGTGTTAAGTTGCAATTTAATAAAGAAAATATTGCAACCTCTTTCGAACGAATTGTCGAAGATACAAAGCAAGATGTTTTTAAACATATTGGTATTTACGGTTTCAAATCAGAAATATTATTAGAATTAGGAAATTTAGCAATTTCTGAAAATGAGAAAAAGCTTAAACTTGAGCAGCTAAGATGGACAGATAACGGATATGACATAACTGTTTTGCCTACTCAATATGAGTCCATATCAATAGATTCGCCAGAAGATTTAAAAAAAATTAGTTTTGATTAATTTTATTTAGCGATTTTTATACCTTTGTATGAGTGATGAATAATAAAATAAATACATACATTTCTGACCTTTTATGTTTACACGATTGTGTAATCATTCCTAATTTCGGTGGATTCATTGCTAACTACAAAGCTAGTGTTCTCGACAACAGAACAAATACTATCCGACCACCTTCTAAAAGCATCGTTTTTAATAAAAGTCTTTCAAATAATGACGGACTACTTGCCAACGAAATTGCAATTAACGAAAAGATTAGTTTTAAACAGGCTCAGAAAAGAATTGTAGAATATGTATCTTTTCTAAATGACAATCTTCATTTACATAAAAAAATGTACATAACCGAAGTAGGTACTTTACTTTTGGTTGAAAACACAAAAATTATTTTTATTCAGTCTAGCACTAGAAATCATCTTTTAGAAAGTTATGGTTATGCTCCTATTCAATTTCCTACAATTGTAAGAGAAAACATTTCTGAAAATGTAAAAACTAAGATTAAAGAATTACCCATTTCATACAAAAAGGAAAAGAAGTCTTGGCTAAAGGTGGCGGCAATTGCTTTGCCATTAGCAATTTTATCGCTTGTTGGAGTGAATAATTCGGAGCAAATTAAAGCTTCCTATGCTAGTCTTGTTCCCGTAAATTCTACGGTAAAAACAGTTGAGATAACTAAACAAGAAATTAGCCAATTCGATTATAACAGCGTTAGTATGAATATTGATCAGGCTATTACAGATTATTATCACCTATTAAATGAAAGTGAACAAGCAAAGCAAACTCCTAAACATTTTGTTATCGCCGGATCTTTCAAGTCAAAATCTAATGCTAAAAAATTAGTAAACAAACTAAATAAGTGGAATTATTCTGGCGCTACAATACTCGAAAAAAGTAGCAATGGCTACTACAGAGTTTGTTATACTCAACATGTGCAACATCATTTGGCTTTAGCTTCTTTAGAGGACATAAAAAAATCCAACTCTACTGCTTGGCTTTTATCTAATTAAACACACCTTACATCTTAAAATAATATGAAAGCTAAAACTCCATCACAAAGTATTAGTACACTAACCGAAATGGTACTACCCAATGACACTAATAATCTTGATAACTTAATGGGGGGGAGATTACTCCATTGGATGGATATTGCTGCGGCAATTTCTTCTTCCCGACATTGCGGAAGAATTGTAGTAACTGCCTCTGTAAATAACGTTTCCTTTGACAAGCCAATCCCTAGAGGAAGTATTGTAACATTAGAAGCAAAAGTTTCTAGGGCATTTACTTCTTCAATGGAAGTGTTTGTGGATGTATGGATGGAGCATCGAACTATTGGAGAACGCCAAAAGTGTAACGAAGCTATTTATACATTTGTAGCTGTTGATCAGTTAGGCAAGCCAATTGAAATCCCTGCAATTATTCCAGAATCTGAGCAAGAGAAAACAAGGTTTGATGGAGCCTTAAGAAGAAGACAACTTTCTTTAATCTTGGCTGGTAGAATGAAGCCATCGCAAGCTACAGAACTAAAAGCTCTTTTCACACAATAGAGCAATCTCGTTAGTATCGATATCGTTCATGCATTTAAAATGTCCTAGCGGACATTTTTTATAGCCTATTTTAGAGCAAGGTCGACACCACAAATTTGCATTTTCAACCATTGTTGAGCCTTCTTTTGCTAAATATGGATGCATGCCAAAAGCAGGTGCAGTATTGCCCCAAACAGAAATAATATCTTTAGAAAAAGCTGCTGAAATATGCATCATACCAGTATCGTTGGTAATCACTAATCGAGCATTTTTTGCTAATAAAGCAGATTGATCTAGGCTTAAAGATCCGCAAGCATTAATCCCTCTATCCAAAGAAGCTATAATTTCCTCACCTCTTTGCTTATCTTCAGGACCTCCTACCAACACAAAAGGAAACGGTATTTTACTTAGCACTTCAATTACTTTGTGAGCTGGTAAAATTTTTGTGGCGTGCTGACCTCCTATAACAAAAGCTATGTAAGCGTTGTTCTTTAGCTCGGAATAAAGAGGTGGTAATTTTGTGTCTGGAGGTATAAAATAGTCTAGTCCTTTACCATCATTTTTTACTCCTAAAAAAGCTGCTGCCTCCAAATACCTATCTACTATATGTTTGTTAGGAAGGAGGTTAATTTTAAAAGTAGTAAGTAACCATTTTTCGATATTTAACTTAAAAAAGCTACTGTGTTTTCCTTTTAAGGTCCTTTTAAGAAAATAAGTTTTAAGGTTGTGGTGTAAATCAATAACTGCTTCAAAATCTATCTCTTTTAAAGACTCCCTATCTTCGTAAGAATGTAAAACATCTATATATGGGTTATGGACTAAAACTCTAAAAAAGGCTGGCTTACTAAGAAAATGAACCTCGACATCAAGCTGCTGACTAATAGCCCGAATGACAGGAGTTGTTAGCACAATATCACCAATAGAACTTAACCTTATAATTAGTATTTTGGGCTTAGAAATCATTCACACAAAACTAAATAAATTATCCTAATTTTGTCGCAATGAATCTGATAGATACCCACACACATATGTTTTCTTCGCAATTTGATGAAGACAGAGAGCAAATTATAAAAGAATGTATAGAAAGTGGTATTGAAACTCTTCTACTTCCTAACATTAACTCGGAGACTATTGAAGCTATGTGGAGTTTATGTAATTCTTTTCCAAACAATTGTTTTCCTATGATAGGCTTACATCCGTGTGATATAAAAGAAGATTATGTAAAAGAACTAAACATTGTCTTGCAAGAGCTTAAAAGTAGAAAATACGTTGCAGTTGGAGAAATTGGCATCGACCTACATTGGGATAAGAGCACAATAGAGATTCAGAAAAAAGCATTTGATCAACAAATAAAATGGGCTTTAGAATTTGACCTTCCTATCGCCATTCATATAAGAGAAAGTTTTAAAGAGGTATTCCAAGTTTTAGAGCAGAATTTACATCCAAATTTAAGAGGTGTTTTTCATTGTTTTACTGGCAATTTAGACCAAGCTCAAAAAGCAATATCAATGGGCTTTATGTTGGGTGTTGGAGGGGTTGTTACTTTTAAAAATAGTGGGGTAGATAAGGTTTTGCAAAACATAGATTTAAAACATTTAGTTTTAGAAACAGATAGTCCATATTTAGCTCCTACTCCTTTAAGAGGAAAGAGAAACGATAGCAGAAATCTAAAATTAATATGTGATAAACTAGCCCAAATTAATGGACTAACTTCTGATCAGGTGGCAAAAATAACTACTAAAAATGCTAAAACTCTTTTCAAGCTATGATTAAATCCATTTTATTAATTTATACAGGAGGAACTATAGGGATGATTAAAACATCCGACGGATCACTGCAAGCATTCAACTTCGATAATTTGAAAAATCAAATTCCTGAATTAGCAAAAATAGGAGTTGAGCTAAACAATATCTCTATCAAAAAACCTATTGACTCTAGCAATATGGATACTGAAGTATGGATAGAAATTGCCAATATTATAGAGTCTAATTATTCAAAATACGATGGATTTGTAATTTTACACGGCTCAGATACTATGGCATATACCGCTTCATGTTTGAGCTTTATGCTCCAAAATTTAGCAAAACCAATAATTTTAACAGGATCTCAACTACCTATTGGTATTGCCAGAACAGACGCTAGGGAAAATCTTATTACGTCCATCGAGTTAGCTTGCGCCAATAAAAACCCAGAAGTATGTATTTATTTCGAATACAAATTAATGAGAGGCAATAGAAGCACAAAAATAAACGCCAATAATTTTGAAGCCTTCCAATCTCCTAACTTTCCAATATTAGCACAAGCAGGAGTTTCTATCGATTATACTCCTATTAATTATAAAGCAATAGATGGGAATTTAAAGGTCCAGAAAAAGTTAGATTCTTCTATTGTAGTTATTAAATTATTTCCTGGAATTCAAAAGAATATTTTAGAAGGAATTTTGCGACAAGATGCTAAAGCTATAATTTTAGAATCTTTTGGATCGGGCAACCTACCCAACGAAGACTGGTTTATAGACTTGCTAGAAGAAGCCATTGCAAAGCAAAAAATTATAGTAAATATTACCCAGTGCTTAATAGGTTCTGTTAATCATGGAATGTACGAAACAAGCTCCTCTCTAGAAAAAATTGGAGTGATTAGCGGAAAAGACATGACAATAGAAGCTGCAACTACTAAATTAATGACTCTTTTGGCAAAAGAAAAAGGGACAGAAAAGGTGAAAATTTTATTTGAAAAATCTTTAGCTGGAGAAATGAGTTAATCAATTCATTTCCTATTTTTGCCAACAGTTTGGAAAGGTGGCCGAGTGGCTTAAGGCGCACGCTTGGAAAGCGTGTATACAGCAATGTATCGGGGGTTCGAATCCCTTCCTTTCCGCAAATCAGAAAAAACACCCAGTGAGGTGTTTTTTCTATTTATAAACCTCGGCTTTTTGCAAGTAGTTTCTTTTTTTTTGTAAATTAGCAGTGAGTTTTTTTCTTAAAGCAACTCCACTTTTATCTATGAAAAACCTACAGCTTACAACTGACTTTCTCGATTATAACATCGACATCTACCTGATTAACAGATTAATAAAACCAAGTTTTAATGTGATGAAGCCTTCTTTTGCTACACATTTATTGCAAAAGAGAACAGGTTTAAAACCTATTCTGGAATTATTGGGATGTAGAAATTTCAAGACCACGGAAATATACACACAGGTATCTACCCAAGAAATTGGGAAAATAAAAAACACTTTGGATGATTTTTATAAATCAGAAAGTTCAACAATACATGCTAATTAAGGGAGTATTGTTGAACAAAATAAAAACCTGGCTTTATAGCAAATCCAATATTTTGATGTAACTCAAATTTATTGCTTCCTTTTTGAGCTAACACAACTCTGTTATTCAGATAAGAAACTTGAATTGTAGTTTTTAAATATTCATTTATTATAAAATCGTTGCCATAATACAATCCGATATCATTTAAATTATTATTAGAAAACTGCTCGTTAAAAGAAGTAGTATTAGCAAAAGTATTAATAGTGCCAACACCAATATAAGCACTGTTTTGGCCAATAGCCGTTATGGACAATAAAAGAAAAAGCAACAAGATATTAGCCATTTTGTAAAACTACTAAAAAAGTAATTTTTTGTTCCTAAACTCCAATATTTATACTAAAATTAAAAGTAAAAAGTTAATGAAAAGAAAATATCGTTTTTATAAATAATAATAATGTGTAAATTTGCCATCAACAGAATTAAAACCGAAACTAAATAAATATCAAAAATGAAAAAAATATTTGCTTTATTATCACTAGCGCTTTGTTTGACTTTTGGGTTAAATAATTTACTATTTGCTCAAGATCAAGAAACAACTGCTACAGAACAAATTGACTCTACACAAGCAGTAGAAACAGAAGAATTAGTTGAAAATGTTCCTGCTCCTCAAGAAGCAGTTGAAGAGAATAAATCTTTTCACCAAGTGATTAAACAAAAATTCATTGAAGGAGGTCCTTCTTTTATGGGTATTGTACTACTATGCCTAATCTTAGGATTAGCACTTTGTATAGAAAGAATTATATACCTAAACAAAGCAACGACAAACACTACTAATTTGTTAAACGATATTGAAGGTTCTTTATCTTCAGGAAACGTAGAAGGAGCAAAAGAAATTTGCAGAAATACTGCTGGTCCTGTTGCAAGTATCTTTTACCAAGGACTTGATCGTTCTGGAGAGGGAATTGATGTAGTAGAAAAATCTGTAGTTGCTTACGGAAGCGTACAAATGGGTCTGTTAGAAAAAGGCCTTTCTTGGATTTCATTATTTATAGCTCTTGCACCTATGCTTGGTTTTATGGGTACTGTAATTGGTATGATTGGTGCATTCGACGCTATTGAGGCTGCAGGTGATATTTCTCCATCTTTAGTTGCTGGAGGTATTAAAGTTGCACTTTTAACAACTGTATTTGGTCTTATCGTAGCAATGATTCTTCAAATTTTTTACAATTACATTGTAGCAAAAATTGACAGCATAGTTAACTCTATGGAAGATGCTTCTATTTCTTTTGTAGATATTTTAGTAAAAAATAACATCAAGTAATATGTCAGATTTTTTAATAAATGGTGGGTTAATACTTACCTATTTAATGATTGCTGCTGCTGCCCTTGCAGCTATAGTATATCCAGCTATCTTTTTAGCTAAGAACCCTACAAAGGCAAAATCAAGCTTATTGGGTGTCGCTATTCTATTAGTTGTTGCTGTTATTTCTTATGTAATTGCTTCTGGAGAAATTATGCAGTTTCCAGGATTCGAAAAATTCGAAATGACTTCTGGGTCAACTAAAAGAGTAGGAATGGGATTAATCTTATTTTACTTTTTAGCATTTGGTGCTGTTGCTGCAGTTATTTATGCAGAAGTAGGTAAAATATTTAAAAAATAAATTATGGCAAGAAGATCAAAAGGCGCTTCAGAAATCAATGCCGGCTCTATGGCCGATATTGCTTTCTTGCTACTTATCTTTTTTCTTGTAACTACTACTATGAACGTAGATACTGGTATAGCCAGAAAACTACCGCCATTACCAGAAGAGGAAATTGAGCAAGACGACTCTCAAATTAAAGCAAAGAATATTTATATTGTACTTATCAACTCTCAAAACCAGTTATTGGTAGAAGGGGAGTATATAGATATTTCTGAACTAAGAGCTGGAGCCAAAACATTTATAAACAATAAAGGTAGAGATCCTGAATCTTCTGATAGCCCTCAAAAAGCTATTATTTCTCTTCAAAACGATAGAGGCACCTCATACGAAACGTATATAAAAGTACAAAACGAATTGGCTGCAGCATATCGCGAGTTAAGAGATAACCGATCTTTAGTAAAGTTTGGTAAAAAATATTCGGATTTGAACAAGAGTAAGCAAAAAGAAATTAGAAAGGAATATCCTCAAAAAATTTCGGAAGCAGAACCTAAAAACATTGGAGGATAATTATGTCAAAGTTTAAAAAAGATACAGCTAAAGATACTCCAGGAATATCAACAGCCTCTTTGCCAGATATCGTATTTATGTTGTTGTTCTTTTTCATGGTTACAACCGTAATGCGTGAAACTACAATTATGGTAAAACAAACCATGCCAGATGCAACAGAAATTAAAAAATTAGAGAAAAAATCTTTAGTTAGTTATATTTATGTTGGTTCTCCAGTAGAAAGAATGCAAGCTACTTATGGTACAAAAGCCAGGATTCAGCTTAATGACGCTTTTGCTAATGTAGCGGATATACCGCAATACATAAACGCAGAAAGAGCAGAAAGAGACGAAAAAGAAATTCCATTCATGACTGCATCAATCAAGGCAGACAAAGACACTAAAATGGGATTAGTAACTGACGTTAAGCAAGAGTTAAGAAAAGCAAACGCTTTAAAAATTAACTACTCTACACGAAAAACAAACTAAACGGTTGTAAATTTATAATAACTAAATCCCCTTTTCTTCAGGGGATTTTTTTTTGCTATTGTAGAAAAGATAAAGCAACAACGAAACTGCTAAGCAACACATTATTACCATCGGGATATCTCCGCTATTGGCTCCCATACTTTCTATTTTTTTTGAAGCTACTACACTAGAAGAAGTGAAAATAACAAGCACGGCTAAAGCATTGTTTAAAAAGTGAGTTATTACAGGCAACCAAATGGAGCCACTCCATAAAAACAAATAACCAAAAAACCCGCCAATTAAAAACCTTGGGATAAAACCTAAAAACTGCATATGCAATGCGCTAAAAAGAAAAGCACTTATCCAAATACCAAAATGAGGATTTTTATTCCATTTTATTAATCCACGCTGAATAACTCCTCTAAACAAAAACTCCTCTCCAATTGCAGGAATAAGAGCAATAACAACAAGATTGATAACTAAATCAGTATAAGAGTCCATTGCTACAAAATATTCCATAATTGTTGCCGATTTAGCTTCCGAAAGTCGCATCCAGTTTTCAATTTGTGCCATAAATTCTGGCAAATGCAAACCTTCGTTCCAAAGCGCTAAAAAATTAATAATTGGCAGACAAAATAACATAGAACAAATAGCAAGAAGCAATTGAGCTCTAGTAAAAGATGTAGAAATAACAAATTTCTTTTCTGTGAGAAAAATAAAAATAATGGAAGAAAGGATAAAAATTCCTATCGAACTCCAAGATTGAAGCCACTTATATAAATCAATATTTTGGCCATTAATAGAGTCGGTAGTACCCGAAACAACTACAGGAGTTATGCCAATGATATAACACGGAATAAACGATATTATAAGAACTAAAAACAATAACAAAAACTGATTTTGTATTGCTAAATGTTGGTATTTCCCTTTCCAATTGCTCATCGATAAAAAGTATTAGTTTTGCACCATAGTATATGAGCGTAAAGATAGGAAATATCGACTTAGGGGAATTCCCACTTTTATTAGCACCTATGGAGGACGTAAGTGACCCTCCATTTAGAGCACTATGCAAAAAGAATGGCGCTGATGTGATGTTTACAGAATTTATTTCTTCTGAAGGGCTTATTAGAGATGCTGCCAAAAGTGTGCAGAAGCTAGATATTTTCGAATATGAAAGGCCGATTGCTATTCAAATCTTTGGCCATGACATCGAGTCTATGAAAGAATCTACTCGAATATGCCAAAAAGCAAATCCTGATTTTATAGACATAAACTATGGTTGTCCCGTAAAAAAAGTAACCTGTAAAGGTGCTGGTTCCGGAATTTTGAAAGACATTCCTAAAATGGTTTCGATGACTAAGGAAATTGTAAACTCTACAAACTTGCCAGTAACCGTTAAAACAAGATTAGGTTGGGATGATAACTCCAAACATATTGTAGATGTTGCCGAACGATTGCAAGATGTAGGCATTCAAGCAATTTCTATTCATGGAAGAACAAGAAAACAAATGTATAAAGGCGAAGCGGATTGGAGTCTTATTGCAGATGTCAAAAACAATCCTAGAATGAAAATTCCTGTTTTCGGAAATGGAGATGTAGACAGCCCACAAATGGCAAAACATAAAAAAGATACCTATGGAGTAGATGGCATAATGATAGGTAGGGCTGCAATTGGTTATCCTTGGATATTTAATGAAATTAAACATTTTTTAAAAACCAATGAAGAACTTGCCAAGCCTACAATGCAACAAAGAATAGATTTGTGTAAAGAACACTTAAAATTTTCCTTAGAATGGAAAGGACCAATATTAGGAGTAGTAGAAACAAGAAGGCATTATACTAATTATTTTAAACACATCCCTAATTTTAAAGATTATAGGATGCGTTTAGTTACAGCAAATCAAGCAGAAGATTTATTTAATATTTTGCACGAAATAGAAAATGTATTTGGCGACTATCAATTTCAATAAATGAAAGAAACAAGAATCAATAAGTTTTTAAGTGAGGCAGGCTATTGTTCAAGAAGAGCAGCCGACAGGCTAATTGAGCAAAATAGAGTCACTATAAATGATGAAGTGCCTCTAATGGGAACTAAAATTGTACAAGGAGATATAGTAAAGGTAGACGGCAAACTAATTAGCAAAAAAGAAGAAAAACCAGTTTATATTGCTCTAAATAAACCTGTAGGAATTGTATGTACTACAGATACAAAAGTAGAAAAAGACAATATAATTGATTTTATGGGCTATCCTAAAAGGATTTTTCCAATTGGAAGACTAGATAAAGCAAGTCAAGGACTGATTCTGATGACTAATGATGGCGATATAGTCAACAAAATTTTAAGAGCAAAAAACAACCACCAGAAAGAATATATTGTTCAGGTAAATAAAGAAATAACTCAAGATTTTTTACATCAAATGAGAAATGGTATCCCTATTTTAGATACTGTTACTAAAAAATGTGAGGTAGAACAAGTAGGAAAATATAGATTTAAAATCGTTCTTACACAAGGACTCAATCGCCAGATTAGAAGAATGTGCGAATACTTAGATTTTAGAGTTATGCTATTGAGAAGAGTCCGCATCATGAATATTCATCTGGATATTAATATCGGAGAATACCGTGAGCTAACAAAAAAAGAATTAAAAGATCTAAACGAGCTGATAAAAGATTCTACAAGTACATTTGAGCCTTAAAATACTTTTTTACTCATATAGTTAGCCGGAATAAAAGATGTTACTACTCCGATTACACTAACGGTCACATAAACTAAAATAAGGTCTAGAATCTTTACCTCAACAGGGTAAGCATCAATCACAAAAGAGCCCTGACCCATTCCTAACAAACCAAATTCTAATTGGAGCCAACAAACAAATAAACCAATAGCTAGTCCTAAAGCTATTCCTAATTGAGTTGTCAATACACCCTCGAGTAAAAAAATATTTCGAATTGTTTTTGGCTTTGCACCAAGATTAGATAATGTTTGAATGTCTTTCTTCTTGTCAATCATTAGCATACTCAAAGAGCCAATGATGTTGAAAGAGGCAATAATTAATATAAAGCTAAGAATTAAGTAAACAATGAGTTTTTCAGAATTCAAAATTTTATATAAAAATGCATGTTGCTGATAACGATTTTCTACAAAATATTTGTCGCCTATCTTTTGCTGAATTTGAGCTTGTAATTCTAAAATTTGATCTTCCTCACAAAACACTTCTATATAGGTAGACTGTAGTGGTTTGTTAAGTATTTTTCTAACAAAAGAAATAGGAGCTAAAACATACTCACTATCAAAGTCCGATTGTATAGAAAAGACACCAACAGGCACCAAGCTTTTCTGAATGAATGCAGATTCTGCAGCCAATAAACTTTTCTTTTCTCTATTAGGAACAAAGACTTGAAGCTGGTCAAACATATCTCCTATTCCCATACTCAAATAATAAGCAACTCCCTGACCCACTACACAATTATTATTTTCGTAATTGGAAATATAATTTCCAGAAACGAGCATTTTGTCAATTGAATTGATGTTTTGAAAATTCTTATCGACTCCCTTAATGGTCGCAATGTATTCTTTATCCTGATAACGCAACAATACTTTTTCTTCTAAACTTTGAGAATACAAAATATCGTTCTGATCTAATGTAGTTTTTACCTCATCGAAAGAGGAGGTTTTTCCTTCTACAACGCTAATTTTTAAGGCAGGATCGAAAGAATCGTATAAAGAAAGAATAAGCTGACCAAAACCGTTGAACACTGAAAGCACTATTATTAGAGCAGCTGTACCAACTAATACGCTTAAAATAGAAGCATAAGATACAAGATGAACAATGTTTCTCGACCTTTTTGAAAACAGATATCTTTTAGCAATATAAAAAGCGAACTTCAATCTACTATTTATTATTATTTAATAAATCCTCTATTTGGGCTGAATAGTCAACCGAATCGTCTAAAAAGAATTTTAACTCAGGTACTTTACGCATTTGGTTTTTAACTCTTAAACCCAATTTTCTACGAATAACATTTGCCTTAATGTTTATAGTTTTTAATAGGTTTTCTTTTTCTTCTGTACCAAAAACACTAACATATACTCTAGCAACAGACAAGTCGGGCGAAACCCTTACAACTGTTACAGAAACAAAAGATGTTCCTATTATATCTCTACCATTAATCTGAAAGATTTCCGATAAATCTTTTAAAATCTGACGCGATACTTTTTTCTGACGTGTACTTTCCATATAACAAAGATAAATTTTTAAGAATCAATGAAGCAAAATAAATACATTTGCATTTATGAAAGATTTCATACGTGTGCTAAACTTTGTAAAACCATATTGGATTTATGGCGTTTTTAATGTGTTATTTAATATACTAACCGTTCTCTTTTCCTTGGTTTCTATAACCATGATTATTCCTTTTTTAGGACTGTTGTTTGGAACCCAACAAAAAGTATATCAAGCACCACCACTTTCGTTAAATGCCGACTCAATTAAAGAAAACTTCTACTTTCTCATTACCGAAATTATAGATGAGAAAGGACAAGTAGAAGCACTATTTTTTGTTTGTGGACTAGTTTTAACTATGTTCTTTTTACGAAATTTGTTTCGTTACCTTGCTCTATTCTGTCTATCTCCAATACGCAACGGTGTAGTAAGAGACATGCGAGATGAACTACACAAAAAAGTACTTACTCTACCCCTAGCCTTTTATACCGAAAAACGAAAAGGAGATATCGTATCTCGAATGACAGCCGATTTGGTAGAAATAGAATGGTCTATTATGAGTTCTTTAGAAATGATTTTTAAAGATCCATTAAACATCATAATTTTCTTAATTACATTGGTGGCATTAAGTCCACAGCTAACAATTTTTGTAGCTATTTTATTTCCTATAACTGGTTTCTTAATTGCTAGAATAGGAAAAAGTTTAAAAAAATCTTCTCAAAAAGGGCAATCTAAAATGGGAGATTTATTGTCTATTATAGACGAAAATATTTCGGGACTAAGAATGATAAAAGCGTTTAATTCTGAAACTAAGTCACAACAGTCGTTTCAAAAAAATAGCGACGAATATAGGAGTGTCATGACAAAGCTTTTAAGAAAAAAAGACTTGTCTTCTCCAATGAGCGAGTTTTTAAGCACTATAGTTTTAGTTTGTGTAATGTGGTTTGGAGGCCAGTTAGTTTTAGGCAGAAAAAGTGATTTATCCCCAGAAGAATTTATAGGCTATATTGTTATTTTTTCTCAAATTATTCCTCCTGCAAAATCCTTTACAAATGCATTTTACCACATTCAAAAAGGGAGTGCTTCTGCCCAAAGAATTGTAGAAATATTAGATACTGAAAACCCTATTAAAGACCCAATTAATGCGGTCTCTAAAAAAAGTTTTGAAGCATCTATTGAAATGAAAAATATTTTCTTTCAATACGAAGATGCTGTTGTTTCAAATAATATTTCTTTCGCAATAAAAAAAGGCCAAACTTTAGCAATTGTTGGCGAATCTGGCAGTGGTAAATCTACCATTGCTAATTTTTTACCACGATTTTATGATGTAGATAAAGGAGAGGTTTTAATTGACAATACAAACATTAAAGATATTTCCTTGCAAGATCTTCGCTCTTTAATGGGCATTGTTTCCCAAGAGTCTATTTTATTTAACGATTCTGTTTTTTATAATATCACTATGGGCCAAGAAAATGCCAAATTAGAGGAGGTAATTGAAGCTGCTAAAACTGCCAATGCCCACGAATTTATTGAAGAAATGAGCCAAGGCTATCAAACTAAAGTTGGTGATAGAGGAAATAAATTATCGGGAGGACAAAAACAACGTATTGCAATAGCTAGAGCCATTTTTAAAAATCCGCCAATACTAATTTTAGATGAAGCGACTTCGTCGCTAGACACTAAGTCGGAAAAGCTCGTGCAGGATGCTCTCAAAAAACTAATGAAAAATAGAACTTCTTTAGTAATTGCTCACCGTTTATCTACTATTCAAAATGCAGATAATATTTTAGTGTTAAAAAAAGGCAAAGTAGTAGAGCAAGGAAATCACAATGATTTATTAGAGCAAAATGGCATCTATAAATCGCTACACGATTTTCAAATGGTAAATTAAACCAAGCCTTTTTTTTTAATACTTTTGTTACCTATGTCGAAACCTCTTTATTGCAATAGTTTAACTCAATTTTCAAGACTCAAAACTAGAGAAGTTATGATTGGCTCTGTTGGTGTTGGAGGAGATAATCCTATCCGAATTCAGTCCATGACAACTACCGATACTATGGATACCATTGCTACCGTTGACCAATCTATAAGAATGATTGACGCAGGTTGTGAGATAGTAAGGATAACCGCTCCAAGTAAAAAAGAGGCAGAAAATTTACAAAACATAAAAGACGAACTTCTAAAAAGAGGCTATAACACTCCTTTGGTAGCAGACATACATTTTACTCCAAACGCTGCAGAAATAGCAGCTAGAATAGTAGAAAAAGTAAGGGTAAATCCAGGAAATTATGCCGATAAAAAGAAATTTGAGCATATAGAATACACCGATCAAACTTATACTTCTGAACTGTTACGGATTAAAGAACGATTTATTCCATTAGTCCGAATCTGTAAAGAATACGGAACTGCTATGCGAATAGGTACTAATCACGGTTCTTTGTCGGACAGAATTTTAAGCAGATATGGCGATACTCCTCTAGGAATGGTAGAATCTGCATTAGAGTTTTTACGAATTTGTCAGCAAGAAGATTATCATAATATCATTTTGTCCATGAAAGCGAGTAACACTCAGGTAATGATACAGGCTTATCGACTTCTGATTATTAAAATGAAAGAAGAAGGAATGGACTATCCTTTACATTTAGGTGTTACTGAAGCAGGAGAAGGGGAAGATGGAAGAATAAAATCGGCTGTAGGAATTGGTACTCTTTTAGAAGACGGAATAGGCGACACCGTTAGAGTATCACTTACCGAAGAACCCGAGTTCGAAATACCAGTAGCTAAAGAATTAGTAGCAAGATATAACGACAGATCGAACCACGAGCCAATAGCCGAAATTGAAAATTATCCTATTGATTCCTTCAGTTACCAAAGAAGAAAAACAAGAGAAGTACTAAACATTGGAAACAAAAATGTTCCGATTATAATGCACGACTTTTGTTTGAAAGAAAAAATTAAACCAGCATCCTTATTTGCTTTAGGATACAATTATTCGGTGCCTTTAGATAAATGGAATATTAGCGATATGGCTTGCGATTATATTTTTGTTGGAGACAAAGAAATTGATTTTCAAATTCCAGGTACTTTAGCAATTATTCAGAACTTAAAGGTATGGCAAAACAATTCTCAAAAAGAAAGGTTCTATCCCTTTTTATCTGCAAAGACATATTTAAAAGGAGGAAAATTCTCTGACAAAATGAATATGGTTTATGCTTGTCTTGAAGATATTAGCAGTGCGTTTATTCAAAAAATAAAAGCAGACAAAACCATTGTTTTAGTTATTGATAGTTATAACAAACACGGAATGGCTGAGCAACGAAAATTATTTACCGAACTAATCCATCATTTGTGCGATGTACCTGTTATAATTGGCAGAGCCTATGGTAATTTAACTACAGAGCAATTACAATTACAAAGTGCTACCGATATGGGGGCTTTATTAAATGACGGTTTAGGAGACGGAATTTTTATTGCAGCCCAAAATTGTGGTTCCGATCAAATGATTAACCAAACAGGATTTGGAATTTTACAAGCTAGCAGAACTCGTATTTCTAAAACAGAATATATCTCTTGTCCATCTTGCGGACGTACTTTATTTGACCTTCAAGAAACTACTGCCAAAATAAGAGCAAAAACAAACCACCTAAAAGGAGTCAAAATAGGAATAATGGGATGTATTGTAAACGGACCAGGAGAAATGGCTGACGCTGACTACGGATACGTAGGTACGGGAGTAGGAAAAATAACTCTATATAAAGAAAAAGAAGTGGTAGGTCGTAATATAGAAGAAAAAGAGGCAGTACAAGCACTTATAGACCTTATTAAAAAACACGGAGACTGGGTCGAGCCTGTAGCTTAAACTCATCTCTATTTTCAAAAGGATTGAATTTTAATCGTCCCAAAATAAAAACCCATCAAATTATTAAACAATAAAAAGGTATCTCAATAAAAAAAGCCCGAGCAATTTGCTCGGGCTTTTTTATATGTTTGATTTATTTACCACAAATCTTTAGGATATACTCCATTTTCTATTTGTTCGTGAATAGCCTCTACAGCCATGGGCTTATCTTCTTTATAAGTTACCCCAAACCAATTGTCATTTGTTGGTATAACCTCAACTGCCATTTGACCACTCTCAATAAGATCGGTAACAACAGTAGGGATATAATATTCTGCTTTCGGATCTGTACTATTTTCTCTAATAAAAGAATGTAAGCCTTTTTCGATATGAGAAAAAATAGATGGATGAAAGCCCCAATAATTCATAGAAACATTAGCGTTTCCATTAAGTTCTGTTGCTTTTAAATCCTTGTCTACATCGAAACAAACCTTATCTCCTACTCTAGCAATTTTAGTTCTTTCTATCACCTCCACTAGTTCGTTGTTTTGATTTAACTGACATACTCCTCTATTTACAGTGCCATGATCGGAAAGAGTGTTACTCAAGGTATAGCCTATCATAGACATTTTAGAAGGACTACATTTATTTACCAAAAAATCGTACATTAATTTAAAAGATCCTGCACCATAATAATCATCGGCATTTATAACCGCAAATGGCTCATCAATAACGTCTTTAGCAACTAATACGGCATGTGAGGTTCCCCAAGGTTTTTGCCTTTGCACTAAATCGACTCCTTCTAATTGATATTGAACAGGCTGAAAGGCGTATTCTATATCTATTCTTTCTTTGAAGCCGTCGAATCTTTCTTTAAAAGCTGCTTCAAATTCTGTGCGAATTACGAAAACAATTTTTCCAAAACCAGACTGAATAGCATCATAAATAGAATACTCTATAATTGGTTCTTGATTTGGACCTATTCCGTCAATCTGCTTAAGCCCTCCATAACGACTACCCATTCCTGCTGCTAAAATTAAAAGTGTTGGTTTCATAAATTTTGTTTTTGAAATGCGAAATTAATTAAAATTCGACGATAATAGATTGGATCTCTATCCTTCTTTCTGAAGCCGCATTTATACTATAAACCGACAAACGTCGATTGTTAGGATTGTCACTAACCTCTCTGGCTGATTTACTCTCTCCCATTGGTAGTTCGTTAATTTTTATTCTACCCTCATTAATGTAAGGAAGTAAAATTCCATTTTTAAACTCGGTTAAATAATTGAATACTGAAGATATTCTTCTCTTCGATATATTTTTATTGTATTGATTGTTGGTCAGTGGACTGGCAAATCCGATCAGATTTAGCTCAATAACTGCTTCGAGCTCCATCGCTTTAACTAATTGGTTAGCAAAAAGATTGAGTTGATTAAATCCTAAGCTTACTTTTTGATCGAAAAAACTTTTCATTTTTCGCTCCGATTGACTTTTTAAATTTCCGTTTAATGGAGCCGAGAATATTTGTACATATAGATTTTTCAAGTCATAAAAAGAATTGAAAGCATCTCCATAGCTAAGCGTGGTTGTGGTATCTAAACTTTTAGGGTTTGGTTCGTCATTATGGAAATATAACTGTAGTGGAAGTAATAATTGCATTTCTTGCACTAAGCTATCTTGTTGTTCGCAAATACAATAATCGCTTTTCTTGAATTGATAAATATCATTACAGCAACTTTCGTTTTCTATATATAGAGAGCCTATTCTGTTGGAAGAAAAATAACCAGAAAGAGGATCATTCAAATAAGAAATATAATACAAGTCGTTATGGCTACTATTAAGCGGAATACCTACATTTTTAGTTTGACTCCATTTGTTATCCCATTGATTTTCAAAAATATCGTAACCCCCAATAGTTGGATGAAAATTAGAACTGAAATATAATTTTTTCTCTAAAGAATGATAAAAAGGAGTTACCTCATTGCCTAATGTATTTATAGCACTGCCAAGGTTATAGGCTTGTTGATCCATAGAAATAAACCAAATATCTAATTCTCCAAATCCTCCTTCTCGATCAGAACTAATAAATAAGCCTTCTTTATCATCCCACAAAGCCCACTGAGGGTGGGTATTATTTGTCTGAACAGGATTAAAAGCCGAACCCATAAGTGTCGGGATACTCCAGATACCATTATTTAGAAATGCTGTATAAATTTGACATTTAATTGCATTATCTTCTGTTTTACATTTAGTAAAAAATAATTGAGTTTGATCAGGGTTAAAAGAGATGTTACCAACATGAAAATCATCACTGTTTAATAACTTAAGCTCCTGAATTTTGTTGGTCTTTGTAGCAGTGTATATTTTAGAATGATGGCCCAAATACTCTTCGGTGTTTCTTCCATCTGACTTTACTAAAGAGGAAAAATATAAAATGGAATCTGAGGGAAAAGGTCCAAAATCAGACTCTTTTGAATTTATTGGCTGTTCTAAGGAGTTAATCTCTACATCTTGAGGGCTTAATAATTTTGCTAACTCAGCACCTTTTAACTCTACAAGAGCTCTTTGATACCAAACGTCATCAATGTTGTTATAGCTAAAAATAAAATCTCTTAAATGCTGGGAAGCATTAGAGTAGTCTTCTAAACTTTTATAGTTTAACCCCAGCCAAAATAAGGCTAAAGGATTGTTAAGGCCCTGATCGGCATCCCATACTTTCTGATAAAAATGAATGCTCTTTTTATGTTGGTTTGTTTTGGTATAGCTACGAGCTAAAGGATACCATAATTTAGAGTCTGTACTATCAGAATCAACGGCCATCTCTAAAAAATAAACTGCATTATAATAGTCTTGATTCTGAAAATAATATAAGCCTTCTTGCTTAAGGTCAGTCTGACTAAAAAGCAAATGAGGCATTAAAAAAAGTAGTGAAATAATTATATTTTTCATAAAAAAGATGGACACGCTTGAAGGTTAGGTCTTAAGATTGTACTATGCTTAATATAATGAATAAATGAAATTTCCCAGGCACCGTAGTTGTTAGTAGCCGAAGAAAAATCGGATACATTTAAATCTATATTTAAGCCTACAAATGTTTGGTTAATTTTTGTTCCTAGGGCAAAAATTATGGCGTCTCCAACTCTATGGTTTGCCGAACCGAAAAGAATAACATCTTGGTTTTGATTATTGATGTCGTAGCTTATTTCTGCTCCAACAATAAGTTCTTTTTGTTTTTGTTGCGAGCTAAAAAAAACAGAGGGACTTAAATTAACTTCATTAGTTAAATCGAGTTTAAGAACAGAAAAAAAATGGTGTTTTAAGGATAAAATATCTTCTTGATTTAAAAAAGAACGATTGGGAGAATTTATATGAAAAATAGAATAGCCAACTTGTAACTCTTTATAATTGTCAATTTCTATTTTTCTGTGTATACCTAAGCCTGTATCAAAATATGATTTCGATAAAGAAACAATTGGTTCGTTAGGATTCAAAAACGTCAGCTCCGAGTAGTCGATTTTACGTTGTGCAAAACCCATTAGAAAGCCCAACCTCCATTTCGATATTAGCCTAGAGTACTGTAGGTTTAGCTGACTAAGAGACAAGCGAGAACTACCTGACTGATCAAAAATAATTTGACCACCTAATCCATTTTTACCAAAAGGTGCATCAAGGCTTAAAGAGTTTGTACTAAAAGGTATAGTTACACTAGCCCACTGCTCTCTTTTTTGAGCGGTGATTCGCAATTTTTCACTAATTGACCCTGTAAAAGAAGGAGAAATAAAAATCGGATTTTTAGTCCATTGACTGTAATGCACATCTTGGGCTAACAGATTAGTAGAAAACAAAAAAAATATAAGCACAAAATACCTCATCTGATCAGTGTTATATTTCCTTTAGAGTCAAATTTTTGATTTCCGAAGGTACATTGTGCTTCCAAGTAATAATCGAATACTGCAGATGCTTGTTTCTTGCCCTTAAAAAATCCATCCCACTTTTGATCAATCTGGGTAATATGAAAAACTTTCTGGCCTAATCTGTTGTAAATCATTATATCAATCTCTGCAATTAGAAGTTGAGGATCGTTAATTTCAAAATAATCGTTAATTAAATCTCCGTTTGGACTAAAAGCATTAGGTATTTCTATTTTGTCGGAACTACAACAATCATCTTCAATTTTTGCAGTTACCTCACCTATTCTAGTACATCCGTTTGCTGTAGCTTGAACATAATAATCTCCTGGTGCATTAATTAAAAATGAGTCTGTTATTTCGCTAGTTACAAAAGAAGGATTTGAAGACCATACTAAATCTGTGTTATCCAAAGAACTTGCAATTAAAAAAGTCTCATTACTACAATATTCTACTAAGGGACTGTAACTCAAATCGACATCAGATACATTTACCGTTTGTATAACCGTGTCGTTGCAATTGTATGCGGTACCTAATCGAATATAAGTAATAGTGTCTAAGGGAAATGCTATCGCATTTGCAAGGTTTGGATCTTGAATATATGTAGAGGGAATCCAACTATAATTAAACTCATCTAAGGAGGGAGCATTTAAAGATATACTATCTCCTACACAAATATTCTGTGTATCTAACAATAAAAAAATATCTTCTCTTAGGCTAATTTCTATAGTTGCAGTATCAGAAATATTACAAGAAAGTGAGTCGGTAACAATTAAAGAAACTATATAGGCTCCTAAGTCCGAGTAATTGTGAATTGGCTGCTGCTCTTGACTAGTTTGTTGGTCTCCAAAATTCCAAAAAGAAGAAAAAATATTTTCACTTTCACTCTGATTAATAAAGGTTATTTGGTTAGAACAACTTACGGCTGGAGCATTAAAAGCAGCACTAATATCTCCTTCTACTATTATATTTTGCACTAAAGTATCACTGCAGCTTTCAAATGTTCCTACAAGATAATATGTAATTTCTCCCGATCCATCAGGGAAAAAAGTAGTAGAAGCCGAATTAGGATCTAACAAATTTTGATTAGGATACCATTGGTATTCAAAACCTGGAATTGGCACACCGGAAATAAGAATATTATCCTGATCACATAAAAAGATATCATCGGATTGTTGATATAAGTTAAACCTTACCTCTACTGGTTTTGTTATACTATCGATAAGATTACAAGAGATAGGATCAGAAGAATATAAGGTAACATTAAAAACTCCTTCACTTTGAAATTCGTGAGTTGGATTAAATTCTTCGGATGTTTCTCCATCGCCAAAATCCCAAAAATAGGTATTATTATTACCTAAGCTCAAATTTTCAAACGTTACATTAGGATCGCAAGTAAAAGGAATGACTTCAAAATTTGCTGTTGTTAAAGGAAATTCTGGATCAAATTTAAAAACCGCATTATTGCAATTAGTAGAGTTATTTTGACTAGAGTAAGCATTGGCTGTTGTTGGGAAATCAGAATTACCTCCACAACCAGCACAAACCGATTGATAAACTATTCCTTGCTTGTCAAAACGACTAGTTCCTCCATCAACATGTTCGTTTGAAACATTTCCTCCAAAAAATGTTCCGTAAGACATTGTATTTCCGTTATCTTCTAGAATAATTAAATAAAAATCAGATCCGTCGGTTGTTGGCTGTATTGCGTCAAAAGTTGTCGATAGGTTAGTTGTGTTTCCACCTGGTCCTCCATTAATAACACTATTTGTATTGCCGCCCCAACCCGAACAATAAACTCTATTACAAGCATCTACCAAAAAGGCAGTAGGAGAAATATCTATCTGTCCACTCCCTGAACCAAAAACAGTAGAAAAAATCAGAAAATCTAAATTAGGGGTAAGTTTTGATATAAATTGCCCACTATTGGGCTCAGAAAAATTAGCGTTTGAAACTAAAGTAAGATTTGGAGCCAAACTTTGACCAAAAATATAGACATCATCTTCGTTGTCTAATTCAATAAAATAGGCCTGGTCATATTGATCGGAGCCATAATATGTAGAGGAAATAATAGAAGAACCATCTTTAGCAAATCTTGAAATAAAAGCATCGGATGGTCCTCCTATAAAATTTTGAGCGTAAGAATTATTAAATGTTTGAAAATCAGTTGAGGTAGTTCCGCCGCTAACATAAATTTCGTTTTCATTAAAAGATAAAGAGTATATAGCATCATCTGAACTCCCTCCCCAATACGAACTCCACTCAATAGAAGTTAAATCATTATCTAGTTTTACAATAACCCCTTCTTGAGCTCCATTGTTATTGGCCTGAATTGCTCCTCCTACAATAGGGAAATCATTAGAGTATGTAGAGGATGCGATATAACAATTTCCTTCCTGATCGATATCAATTTCTCCTCTAATTTGATCGGCATAATTATACCTTAAAACTGCTGAGTTGTTAAACCCATCATTATCCGATCCTCCTAAAAAAGTAGAAGATAAAAGCTGTGAGCCATCCTCGCTAAACTTAGAAACCACTATGTCACAGCCATTATTATAATTTATTCCGATACCATTACCTGCCAAAGGTGGTCCAGAATTAAATGTATTATCGTAGCTATTAGCCGTTGTAGGAAAATCTACGGACCCTGATGTTCCCATCATGTATAATTGACCTTCAAAAACAATCAGACTGTGTGGAACTTCATCGGAGCTTCCACCCAAATAAGTAGAATAAATCAAACTAGAACCATCTTGACTGTACTTAGTTAGCACGATATCTGTTCCAATAACGCCCCCATTATAATTAGTTTGGTAAGCCCCCTCTGTAGTAGGGTAGCCAATACCAAATGTAACGCCACCAGCATACAAAAACCCTTGGTCATCGTTGGTAGCTGTAAAACCAAAATTACTTGCAGTAGAACCTGAAAATGTAGAAAAAATCATTAAAGGGTCTATTATTAAATCGTATGATTTGTCGTAACCATTTGGAAACTGAAAAGAGAGTCGATTTTTTTTAAACTTAAATCGACAAGCTACTTCTACCATTTCTTTATTAATAATTTGATAAGCATATGGTGCTTGCTCTATTACATGGTTAACAGTCGATTTTATAACTAACCTTCCCTGCTCGTCTAATCGTGCGTTATCAATTCCGTCTAATTGTAGTTTTATATCAGACGGATCAGCTCCTTTACCGACAATCCAATCGTACTTTAAAGCAGAGCCATAGCCATAAATTTTATAATCTATACCATCGTAAACATTGGAATAGGTTAGTTCTTCATAGCGTGATACATTTGATGTTTTTGAAGCTTTTAAAAAATAATTGTGGCTACCTTCAAGTTGTTTAGAAAAACTATAATCGGAAATATTTGCGTCTAAAAAACGCCATTGGTAAGAATGTGCTTTTATTGTATTTATAGGAATGTGTTTATCGTGAGCATCTTTTATTTTTTGGTGATCAACAAAATGGAAGGTTAATTTATTGTTTTCTAAAAATAATGCTCCTGCTGGCAAATCTACTTTTGCTAAAATATTTTTTTGCCATTGTCCTTTATTTTCTACAAAAAAACTAGATTTAGACTGAGCGAAACTAACAGTAATTGCCAAAAAAAACACACATAAAAGAAGGAATAAAAAACGCATAAATTACTTTTAGAGCTAATCTCTTAGATTATTTCTCTAAAGATATAGAATTTAAAACAGTCATCAAACTGTCTTTTAGTTGAGTAAATTCTTGTTTATTTTTATCTTTAACAGGCTTTCCTGGAGGAAGATCTTGTTTGTATGGATCAACTTGAACACCGTTTTTCCAAAAACGATAACAAACGTGAGGACCGGTAGCTAAGCCTGTAGAGCCAACAAAGCCAATTACGTCTCCCTGTTTCACTTTTACTCCAGGACGAATACCAGACTTTATTTTACTCATGTGTAAATATTGTGTTGTATAAGTGTTGTTGTGTCTAATCTTTACGTAATTCCCATTATTTCGCTTGAACCTAGCTTCAGTGACAACACCGTTTGCAGTAGACAATATTTTAGTTCCTTTTGGAGCAGCATAATCCGTTCCTAAATGTGGTTTTATTCTTCCTGTAACAGGATGTCTTCTTCTTTTGCTGTAGCTAGAGCTTATTCTTGAGAAATTTAAAGGTGCTCTTAAAAATGCTTTTCTTAGAGTACCTCCTTTTTCATCAAAGTAATCGCCAAAATTTTCATCTTCTTCAAAATAAAATGCAAAATGATCTTCCTTACTGTGATTAAAATTAGCCGCTATAACTTTACCAATTCCTATTAATTCGTTATCGACATACTTTTCTTCAAATACTAAATGAAAATAATCTCCTTTTTGTATTCTGAAAAAGTCAATTGTCCAAGCATAAATATTAGATGATAACTCGTGTACCAAATTATAATTCATGTTTTTTTCGGTTAAAGCGTCAGACAAAGAAGTTTTAATTACACCACTAGCTTTTCTGATTTTTATTTCAACTTCTTTTTTCCCTCGATAAACATTTATTGAATCGCCAATATCAAAAACAACATATTCTACAGCCGAGATATCGTAAATAAAATATCTTGCCTTCGCCACAGAATCTTGATTACACAAAACAGTATAATTCTTGTTTACTCTTGCTGACCTTAAATTAAAAACATCTTTTGATGCTTGTACAATTTTATTTATCTCAGGATGATCCACATGATGGAAATATAAAATCTCTCCTAGAGTTTGATTTTTCTTTATTTTTCCTTTGACAACGTTAAGAGAGTCCACACAAATTTCGTATTCAAACTTACTTTCATTAATTGTTTCCGACTGTTGGCTGATAGGCTGACAAGCAATTAAGGTTAAAATTAGAAATACATAAATACTATTCTCTCTCAGTAGAGCCATCTTAATACAAAAATTTTGTGTTTTTAATCTTCTTTTAATGCTTTTAAAACCCATTGTCTGCCCCAGTTTTCTTTTTCTTCAGAGCTCCATAGGTTTGGAAAAAATATTCTTTTTTGAAAACGTGGCGGTAAATATTTCTGCCAATTCGTTCCTCCAGTCGCTTCTATATCTTGTTCTTTTGAGGACAAATATCTTACTGCCGATTTATAATGTACAAGAGGCCAATTAACATTTACATTTAAATCTAGCAACCTTAGCTGCTCAATGAGTTGTGGATTTTTCTGATCTATTGATTTTAAGCTAAGGAATTTAGATAAAATGTTTTTTTCTTTAAACTCTGTTGCCTTTTCAATAAAAAATGAAAAATATTTTTTCTCAAAGTTCTGAAGCATTAAAGTTTTACTTTTTGTTTTTAAATCAATCGCTCCTTCCTTCCAATAAACATGCTCAATCTGTTCTTCAATGGTAGAATTAATTAAAGAATCTCTAAAATTTTTATTGGTTAAGTTTATTAACTGAGTACAAGCTAACTCTATTTCTCGATATTGGGCAGATTGAAAACCACTAGCCGGAAGTAGTGACATTCTAAACTTTAGAAACTGATCTTTTTCCATTCCATTAACCATAATAGAAAAAGATTTAGTTAGGGCTTCAAAATAATTATTTATCCGTTTTAACCTTTCTGTAAAAAATTCAACATTTAAAGATTTATTCCATCCAGCGTCTTGGCCAGAAGGACTTATTTTTTTCCCATTATTAGCTATCTGTTTTAATTCATTTAAGCTAAGCTTAAAATATAGCTCGGTAATTTGATGGTATATGATAAAAATTTCTTCGTCAGGAAAGTCAGTTTTAGGCTGTTGGATATTCAACAAAACATCCAAATTAATATAATCCCAATAGTTTAAGGGATTGGCGTATAACAATCCGTCTAAATAAGATGGTAAGTCTTGGCCAATAGAAGCATATTTTTTTTCAAGTTCTTTAATCTTGTTTGTAAAATTATTAGTTTGGCTCATATTTCAAAAAAACTAGGGGCAAATTAAACAAATATTGCCAGTATTCAGCATACAATATTTACAATTTTTTTAGGAACAACAATTATTCTTTTAGGTTCTTTTCCTTGCAAATACTGGATTGTTTGTTTTTGTTCTAAAACTATTTTCTCAATTTGATTTTTATCTAAATTAGCTGGTAATTCTAAAGTAAATCTCATTTTACCGTTAAACGAAACAGGATAGGTAAAATTATCCTCAACTAAATACTCTTGCTTAAATATTGGCCATTTTGCTTTTGTTACAGACTCATTATTGCCTAACAATTGCCATATTTCTTCAGAAATGTGAGGGGCGTATGGAGAAAGTAAAACAACAAATTGGGAAATAATTTCAGATTTATTACACTTCAAATCGGTTAAATCGTTTATGCATATCATTAAAGAACTAACAACAGTATTAAACGAATACCTTTCGATATCATCTGTTATTTTTTTAATTGTTTGATGTATAACTTTCCATTCTTTCTTTGAGGGTTGCTCATCAGAAACACAGAAGTTATTTTGCTTATCGTGAACTAATCTCCAAAATTTTCTTAAAAAATTATGTACTCCATTTATTCCTTTAGTATCCCATGGTTTAAATTGCTCTAAAGGGCCTAAAAACATTTCGTACATCCTAAGTGTATCTGCACCAAAATTTTCTACCAAATCATCTGGAGTCTGAACATTAAACTTAGATTTAGACATCTTTTCTACTTCAAAACCACAACGGTATTTATTATCCTCATTTAATAAAAACTCTGCATTATTAAACTCTGATCTCCATTTTTTAAAGCCTTCAACATCTAAAATATCGTTGTCTACTAAACTAATATCAACATGTATTCGGCTAGTTTTGTATTCTTTTCTTTTCTCAAAAGTTACAAATTTATTAGTGTCATTTATTCTATAAACAAAGCTAGAACGACCTAAAATCATCCCTTGATTTATCATTTTTTTAAATGGCTCCTGAAAAGAGATGCAGTCAATATCATACAAAAACTTAGTCCAAAATCTGGAGTACAACAAGTGGCCTACTGCATGTTCAGCTCCTCCAATATATAAATCTACTTGACCCCAATAATCTGACCGTTCTTTACTCACCAATTCTTGCGTATTTTCGGGATCCATATACCTTAAAAAATACCATGATGAACCTGCCCATCCTGGCATAGTATTAAATTCCATTCTGTCGCCTTCAAAAATATTCCAATCTTGTTTTTTTGCTCTTGCTAGAGGTGGTTCTCCTTTTTCTGTTGGCAAATAAGCATCAACAGGTGGTAGTTTAACAAACTTGTCTTGGTCCAATAAATATGGCAGTTCATCTTTATAATAAACAGGAAAGGGTTCTCCCCAATACCTTTGTCTACTAAAAATAGCATCTCTTAAACGATAATTTATTTTCTTTTTACCAACTCCTTTATCTTCAATTTCTTTTGTGGCTCTTTTTAAAGCATCATTTACTGATAAACCACTCAAAAAATCAGAATTGTCTATAGTTGATTCTTTATTGTCATTGGCACTTTGACTAACATCTGTATTCTTAAAAATATTTACAATTTCTAAATCAAATTTATTTGCAAAATCCCAATCTCTTTGATCGCCACAAGGGACAGCCATAACGGCACCCGTTCCGTAGGAAGCTAAAACATAATCGGCTATCCATATCGGAATTTTTTTATTTGAAAAAGGATGTATAGCATATGATCCTGTAAAAACTCCTGTAATATTTTTAACATCAGACTGTCTGTCTCTTTCTGTTTTTAAAGAGGTCTCTTTACAGTAATTTTCAACTTTTTGTTGGTTAGCTTTAGTCGTTAACTTGCTGACTAATGGATGTTCCGGGGCTATTACCATAAAACTAACTCCAAAAATAGTATCGGGTCTGGTTGTAAAAACTTCAATAGAATCTGAACTATTTTCTAAAGAAAAATAAAGCGACGCTCCTACAGATTTACCTATCCAGTTTTTTTGTATTTCCTTAATAGAATCTGTCCATTCTAAGCTTTCTAAATCTTTTAATAACCTGTCGGCATAAGCAGTGATTCTTAATGACCATTGGCGCATTTTTTTCTGTTCAACAGGAAAATTTCCTCTTTCTGATCTGCCATCTTTAACCTCATCATTAGCTAAAACTGTTCCTAGTTCAGCACACCAATTAACCCAGGTGTCAGACAGAAAAGCTAATCGATATTTTAAAAGTATGTTTTGTTTTTCTTTCTCGGAGTAAAGGGACCATTGTTTAGCATCGAAAACAGGAGTTCCTTCATCACAACAAGCATTTAAATTTTCATTTCCTTTAGTTTCAAAAATGGAAATTAATACATCAATAGATCTGGCCTTATCATTTTCTAAGCAATAGAAAGATTGATATAACTTCTTGAAAATCCACTGAGTCCATTTGTAATAATTAGGCTCTGATGTCCTTACTTCTCTATCCCAATCAAAGGAAAAGCCGAGCTTATCTAATTGATTTCTATATCTTTCTATGTTTATTTTTGTAGTTATATCAGGATGTTGACCTGTTTGAATAGCGTATTGCTCTGCAGGAAGTCCAAAAGAATCGTAGCCCATAGGATGTAAGACATTAAATCCTTTTAATCTTTTAAATCTTGCATAAATATCAGAAGCAATATACCCTAATGGATGACCGACATGCAAGCCTGCTCCCGAAGGATATGGAAACATATCTAAAACATAAAACTTTTCTTTAGTGTTATCCTCACTAACTTTATACGAAGAGTTAGATTTCCAATAAGCTCTCCATTTACTCTCAATATTTTTAAATTGATAATCCATCTTTTAAAATAAATTTGCAGCAAAGTTAATTATTAAGCTATACTTACGCACAAAATTTTTACATTAGCATCTGCAATGAAACAAGCTCAAGAAAAACATATAAAACGTCGTTTACGTACATCTAGTTTATCAACTGTTCTTAGTATTTCAATGGTTCTATTGATGCTTGGAAGTATGTCTTTTATTTATGTAAATTCTCAGAAGTTAACTAACTATATTAAAGAAAATATTGGAATTACTGTTGTTTTAGATGATAATGCAAAAGCTGTTGAAATTCTACAATTTCAAAAAAACTTAGATGCAAATCCTATCACTAAAATGACAACCTATGTAAGCAAAGAAGAAGCCGCATTATCTTTAACAAAAGAATTAGGAGAAGATTTTATGCAATTTTTAGGATATAATCCACTTTCTAATACTATAGATGTATTTATGAATTCAGATTATGCTGAAAGTGAAATTATTGAAAAATTTGGCAATCAAGCCTTGAGCAATGACATTGTTAAAGAAGTAAAATACCAAAGAGATTTGATAAATGCTATCAATCAAAACATGAATAAACTCAATTTAATATTAATTTGTTTTTGCTCTCTTTTATTAATTGTTTCGATTACACTAATCAACAACACAATAAGGCTTTCTGTTTACTCAAAAAGATTTATTATAAAAACAATGAAGTTAGTTGGAGCAACAAATAGCTTTATAAGAAAACCATTTGTTTTAATTGGCTTAAGGCAAGGAATTATTGCTGGACTTATAGGAATATTGCTAATGATGCTTACTCTTTTTGCAGTTCAAAAAGAAATGCCAGAATTACTTCAGCTACAAGATATTAAAACAGTAATTATTATCTTTAGCTTACTTTTCGTTTTCGGTATTTTTATAAGTACATTTGTTACTCATCTTTCCGTAAACAAATATTTAAAAATCAAAGAAGAAAAACTTTATCACTAAAAACTATGGAATTTAACTTCGGTAAAAGAAATTATCAACTAATGATTGTAGGGCTCTTACTAATTCTTTTGGGGTATTTTTTAATGAGCGGTGGAAAATCAGAAGACCCAAATATTTTTAATCCAGAAATTTTTAGCACAACCAGAATTACAACTTCTGTATTGTTAATTATCTTTGGCTTAGGAGTGGAAGTTGTCGCTATTTTGTATAAAGACAAAAATGCATAATATCCTATATGCAATTTTACTTGGAATTATTCAAGGACTTACCGAGTTTTTACCTGTAAGCAGCTCGGGTCATCTAGAGTTAGCAAAATACCTATTTAACGATCAATCTTTGGCTAAAGAAAGCCTAATGATGACTGTTGTTTTACATGGAGCTACAGCATTAAGCACCTTGTATATATTAAAAAAAGAGGTCTTTCAGGTTTTTAATGGACTTGCAAATTTTTTTAAAACATTTAAAGCAAACGAGGAGTTTTATTTTTCTATAAAAATTATTATTTCCATGCTTCCTGCCGTATTTGTAGGGCTTATTTGGGAAGAGCAAATTGATGCCCTTTTTAGCGGAAATATTTTGTTAGTTGGTGCTATGCTTATAATAACAGGCTTACTTCTTTTTTTAGCTGATAGAGCAAAGACGACCAACAAAGAGGTAAGCTTCTTATCCTCCTTTATTATTGGTGTTTCTCAAGCTATTGCTATACTACCAGGAATCTCAAGATCTGGAGCTACTATTTCCACCTCTGTATTGTTAGGTATTGATAGAGACAAAGCTGCTCGTTTTTCTTTTTTAATGGTAGTGCCCCTCATTTTTGGTAAAATGATTAAAGACATTACCTCTGGTAATCTAACTGCAAATAATGACCAAAACTTACTATTGGCCGTTGGTTTTATTTCTGCGTTTATTACTGGTTTAATTGCTTGTAAATGGATGATTAGTCTTGTAAAAAGAAGCCAGTTAGAATACTTTTCTATCTATTGTTTTCTAATAGGAAATTTAGTTTTACTAGCTGAATTGATAGGATAATATATGTCTAATAGTGAAATGGAAAATATAAATTTTTTAGAAGGGAGTACACTTTTAATTAATAAACCCTTAAACTGGACTTCGTTTGATGTTGTAAAGAAAGTAAGGAATATTTTAAAAAACCATTATCAAATAAAAAAAATAAAAGTTGGCCACGCAGGAACTTTAGATCCATTAGCAGACGGACTACTTATACTTTGTACCGGAAAATGGACAAAAAAAATTGAAGAATTTCAAAATCAAGAAAAAGAGTATGCTGGAACTTTTGTATTAGGAGCAACTACACCTTCCTATGATCTTGAAACAGAAATAAATCAAACATTTGATTTAAGCTCGTTAACCGAAGAACAAATCAGGTCTAATCGCAACTTATTTATTGGCGATATTGAACAAGCTCCGCCAATATTTTCTGCACTAAAAAAAGATGGCGTTCGGCTTTACGAATATGCAAGAAAAGGAGTGGAAATAGAGGTTAAAAAAAGGAATGTTAATATTAGCACTTTTAATATTAGCCGAATTGAGCTTCCAGAAATAGACTTCAAAATTAGATGTAGTAAAGGCACATATATTAGATCTATTGCTCATGATTTTGGCAAATCTCTAGATAACGGAGCCTATCTTTCTAAGCTAAGAAGAACAAAAATTGGAAAATTTAATTTAGAAGATGCTGTTAATTTACAAGACTTTGAAAGTATGATGGAAAGGAGTAAATAATCTGTCTTTTTATTTCCTATATTTGCGAGTTTTGAGTAACCATTTAATTTTATCATGATTAAAAGAAAACTATCACAATTCGACTTTGAATTACCTGAAAATTTATTAGCTGAAAGACCAAGCTACAATAGAGACGAATCAAGACTAATGGTAGTAAACAGAAAAACTGGTACTATTGAACACAAACAATTCAAAAATTTAATTGAATATTTTGACGATGGCGATGTCATGATATTTAATGATACTAAAGTTTTTCCTGCTAGAATGTATGGTAATAAGGAAAAAACTGGTGCTAGAATAGAAGTCTTCTTGTTGAGAGAATTGAATAAAGAAAATTTATTGTGGGACGTTTTAGTAGATCCAGCTCGTAAAATTAGAATTGGAAATAAACTTTATTTCGGAGAAGATGATAGCTTGGTTGCAGAAGTAATTGATAACACAACTTCAAGAGGAAGAACTCTCCGATTTTTATTTGATGGAACCTACGATGAGTTCAGACAAAAATTAAAAGATCTAGGTCAAACACCAATACCAAAGTATATTAATCGTGAACCTGATCAAGAAGATTTAGAGAGGTTTCAAACAATTTATGCTAAAAATGAAGGCGCTGTAGCAGCACCTTCTGCAGGTTTACATTTTAGTAGAGAGTTATTAAAAAGATTAGAAATAATTGGGGTAGATTTTGCACAGTTAACTCTTCACATTGGATTGGGGACATTCAGACCAGTAGAGGTGGAAGACTTAAGCAAACATAAAATGGACTCGGAAGAAGCTATTATCAGTCCAGATACAGTTAATATTATTAATAATGGTATCAAAAATAAAAGACGGATTTGCGCAGTTGGAACGACCTCGGTTAGAGCGGTAGAATCTTCTGTAACAACCAATGGACTAATGACACCATTTGAAGGATGGACTAACAAATTTATTTACCCTCCTTACAACTTCGACATTCCTAATTGCATGATTACAAATTTCCATACACCAAAATCAACATTACTAATGATGGTTAGTGCATTCGGAGGTTTTGAATTAATAAAAGAAGCTTATCAAGAAGCCATTAAAGAAGAATATAAATTCCTGACTTATGGCGACGCAATGTTAATTATATAATTGTGGATTCTTTTGTTGTAATTGTTGCTGGCGGAAGTGGATCTCGAATGGGAGCAAATATCCCCAAGCAGTTCTTAGAACTTGATGGAAAGCCTATTTTAATGCATACATTAGAACGGATTTATAAAATAAGTCCTGACTCCATTTTTATTTTAGTGTTACCCAAAGATCAGTTTGAACGCTGGCAAAACCTATGCAATGCTCATAAATTTAATTTAAACTACAAACTTATCGAAGGTGGGAATAGTCGTTTTCAGTCTGTAAAAAATGGCCTAAGTCTAGTAAATAAAAATTCTATAGTGGCTATTCATGACGGAGTGAGGCCGTTTGTTAGTAAAAGTGTTTTTGAGAGTTGTATGAATGAAGCAAAATTAAAGGGTGGGGCTATACCTACATTACCTATTACTGACAGTATTAGAGAGTTAAACCAAAATGGTTCTCAAATAAGAAATCGAAATAATTTCGTCAGTGTACAAACGCCACAATGTTTTCAATCAGACTTGATTATAAATAGCTACCAACAAAAATTTGATAATTCTTTTACAGACGATGCTTCAGTTGTAGAAAAATTTGGACATACGATTTCCTTAGTTTCAGGCAACAAAGAGAACATTAAAATTACAATTCCAGAAGATTTAGATATTGCTCTTACTTTTATAAATCAATAAGGTTTAAAGGCTCAACTTTTGTCTTTTCACTAAATTCAAAATCTTTATTAAGGCCAGTTAGAATATTTATTCCAGGTTTTTTTCCTTTTTCAAAAGTACCTAAATTATCTAGCCCTAAAAATTCTGCTCCATTTTTACAAGCCCATTGTAAAAGCGTATTTGTATCAATTTTCGCGTATTTTGAAATGCAAAGCATCTCATCAAGTATACTCAACGAATCGTTGGAAGCTAAACTATCTGTACCGATAGTAATTTTACTGCCCGAGGAAATTAAATCGGAGTAAGAAGGAAGTCTATTTTCTATATATAAATTGGCTTTAGGGCAAGTACACCAATAAAGATTATCTCTTTTAGAGTTTATCCATTGCATATCTTTTAAGGAGGTAAATGTATTGTGCACCAAAAGTGTTTTTGTGTCTGCTAACAAAGGTAATGTAGATCGAATAGCACTTTTGCCAGTAAAATTAAAAAACTTAGACATTTTTAAAGTCTCGAAAAGTTTTCCTTTTCCTTCATAAAACATTTGGTTTTCAGATTCTGTTTCTTGATTGTGGATGGACAGTAGCCCTTTATTATTATTTTTTAAAAGTTGAAACAGTTGTAGAGATACGGAATAGTTAGCGTGAGGAACTAAAGAACTTGAAGTTAAACAATCCTTCTGTAGTTCAATGCCTTTTTCGAAAACTTGATTAGCTAAGCTTGGTTCAAGAGAAAAAAGCTCAATAAAAGTGTGGTAATAAATAGTACTTTTTTCTTTAGTGAAAAATGTATGGTTAGTGTTAGAAATATCAGCTACCGCTACAATTCCGTTTTGTTTCATTTGGCTGTCCGCTTTTTTTATCTCTTGATCAATAACAGATTGATTAGCCTCACGAACAAGAGGTATTTGAGAAATAAATTTTGACAAGCCTGTTTTTCTTTTCAATTTTGATTTTAAATGAGATAACTCTAAATGGCAATGGGTATTTACAAAGCCGGGACACAAGGCTCCATCAATTTTCTTAATCCTATCTTCAGGAATTGAACAACTACTTGAAAGTACATCCAATATGTTTCCATGAGTATCTACAGCCAAAACTCCTGATTTTATTGGCTCTGAAATTCCTGTAAAAAGTATATCGCATTCAAGATAGTGTATCATAGTACAAAGATACTATCTTTGTAGCATGTCAGAAGACAAAAAAAACATAAGATTACTCACGCTTGATGAGTTAAAAACCTTTTTTATAGAAAATGGACATGCAGCATTTAGAGCCAAACAGGTTTACGAATGGCTTTGGAAAAAATCTGTAATCTCCTTTGACAAAATGACTAACTTATCTAAAGAGATAATCGATGTTTTAGATGCAAATTTTGTTATAAATCATGCCATTATTTCTCAAGAACAAAAAAGCAATGATCGTACTATAAAATCTGCATTTAAATTATTTGATAATAATAATGTGGAAGGAGTTTTAATTCCCACAAAAAAAAGAGTTACTGCTTGTATCTCTTCTCAGGTGGGCTGCAGTCTTACATGTGCTTTCTGTGCTACTGGTAAATTAGATCGATTAAGAAATCTGACTGCAGATGAAATATACGATCAGGTATTTATGCTGAACCAACAAGCGATTAAGAACTACGACAAAAAATTATCGAACATTGTTTATATGGGCATGGGTGAGCCTTTGCTGAACTATCAAAACATGATAAATTCTGTTGAAAAAATAACCTCAGATGATGGATTGGGTATGTCGCCCAAAAGAATTACAGTTTCTACTGCCGGAATAGCAAAACTCATTAAAAAACTTGGGGACGATGATGTGAAATTTAATCTTGCTATTTCTCTACATGCTGCAAACGATATAAAACGTAATCAGATAATGCCAATTAATGAGCAAAACTCACTGAGCGCACTATCGGATGCCATAGAATATTTTTATCAAAAAACAGAAACAAGATTAACTTACGAATATATTATTTTCAAAGATTTTAATGACGAAATAGAAGATGCTATAGAGTTATATCAATTTGCTAAAATCACTCCTTGTAAAATAAATATTATAGAATACAACCCTATTGACAATGGAGAGTTTAAACAAGCTGACAAGCATAAAGTAGATAAATTTGTTGAGTTTTTAGAAAGTAAAAACCTTATAGTCAACGTTAGAAGAAGTAGAGGTAAAGATATCGATGCAGCATGCGGCCAATTAGCCAATAAACTTATTAAATAATACTAGTACTAGTATAATTTTTAGAACGGCTTATTTGTATCTTTGCACCCAAAGCATATCTCATGAGTGTGATTAATCAAATAAAATTTCCTATTGAAAAAGAAATGCTTCTTTTTGAAAAAAAATTCAAAGAGTCGATGGGGAGTTCCGTTCCTTTACTTGATACAATTACCCATTATATTATTAAAAGAAAAGGAAAGCAAATGAGACCAATGTTTGTTTTTCTGTGTGGCAAGTTATTTGGTAAAATTGATGAAAGCACCTATAGAGCAGCAGCCTTAATTGAATTGCTTCATACCGCTACATTAGTACATGATGATGTTGTTGATGATGCAAATTTAAGACGTGGCTTTTTTTCAATAAATGCAATTTGGAAAAATAAAATTGCCGTTTTAGTCGGCGACTTCTTGCTTTCTAAAGGCCTTTTACTATCCTTAGAAAATAAAGATTATTCCTTATTGCAAATTGTATCAAATGCAGTTAAAGAAATGAGTGAAGGAGAGCTTCTTCAGATTGAAAAAGCTAGAAAATTAGATATTGAAGAATCGATTTATTTTGAAATTATTCGAAAAAAAACGGCAACCTTAATTGCTGCATGTTGTGCTTGTGGAGCAAGTGCATCAAAGCAAGATCAAGAAGTAATTGAAAAAATGCAAAAATTTGGAGAATTAGCTGGAATAGCTTTTCAAATGAAAGACGACCTATTCGACTACTACAACAACGATATAATAGGAAAGCCAACAGGTATAGATATAAAAGAACAAAAAATGACCTTACCGCTTATTTATACACTAAATAAAGTGAGCAAAGGAGATAAGAAATTTATAATTAAAACTATAAAGAACCATAATACTAATCTTGAAAGAGTATCAAAAGTATTAGATATTGTTAAAAGCAATGGAGGAATTGAATATACCGTTGAAAAAATGAAGCAATATCAGCAAAATGCTCTAAAAATTCTACATACATTTGAAGACAATGATTCAAGACATTCTTTAGAATTACTTGTAAATTACGTCATTGATAGAAAAAAATGATTGATAATCAAACAAAAGATTTAATTATAGAAACTTCTCGTATTGAGGAGGTTGTTTCAGATTTTATCGTTCTCAAAAAAAGAGGCGTAAACTTTATAGGAAACTGCCCTTTTCATGACGAGAAAACACCTTCTTTTACTGTTTCACCAGCAAAAGGTATTTATAAATGTTTTGGCTGTGGTAAAGGAGGATTTTCAGTCAACTTCGTAATGGAGCATGAGCAAATGGATTTCCCTAGTGCACTCCGTTTTTTAGCAAAAAAGTATAATATAGAAGTTGAGGAAAGAAAATTAACACCAGAAGAATTAGAAAAATCAAACAAGAGAGAGTCTCTTCTGGTAGTTACTAATTATGCTAATGAATTTTTTCAAAAGCAACTACACCAAACCAAAGAAGGAAAAGCAATTGGACTCTCTTACTTTAAAGAAAGAGATGTTAGTGCTGAAATGATAACAAAATTTCAATTAGGATATAACCCCAATAGTTGGGATGCTTTTACTAAACAAGCTCTTTCTGACTCCTACAAAAAAGAATTTTTAAAAGATTCGGGATTAACTATCTATAACGGAAATAAAGCCTTTGACCGGTTTAAAGGAAGAGTAATGTTTCCAATCCATAGTATTTCGGGTAAAGTTTTAGGATTTGGAGGGAGAATTTTACAACAAGAAAAAAATAGTGCTAAATATGTTAACTCTCCCGAGAGTGATATTTATCATAAAAGTAATGTCCTTTATGGAATCTATTTTGCTAAGCAACAAATTATAAAAAAAGATAATTGTTATTTAGTTGAGGGCTATACAGATGTTATCTCAATGCATCAAGTGGGAATTGAAAATGTGGTGGCTTCGTCAGGAACAGCTCTTACAAGCAACCAAATAAAGCTTATTGATCGATTCACCAAAAATATTACCATTCTATTTGATGGCGATTCTGCAGGAATCAAAGCATCGTTTAGAGGTATTGATTTAATTCTTCAAGCCGGAATGAACGTAAAAATCATTCTTTTCCCTGACGGAGAAGACCCAGATAGCTTTAGCAAAAAACATGGAGAATTAAAAACTCAGGAATTTATAACAAAAAATGCAAAAGATTTCTTGAGTTTTAAAATTGAACTTTTAAAACAAGAGGTTGGTAATGATCCTGTAAAAAAAGTTGGAATGATAAAAGAGATAGTGAAATCTCTAGCTCTTATTCCAGACTCCATAACCCAACAAGTTTATATAAAAGAAAGTAGTAAATTATTAGAAATTAGCGAACAAGAGATACTTAAAGAAATTAGAAACTCTAAGTCTAATATTCTGAAAAGACCTAAAAAGACAGAAGAAAAAACAGGTGATAAACCATTAAATAAAGTAAAAGCTAAAACGTATCATCAAGAGCAAAATATAATCCGATTTCTATTAAGTTATGGAGTTAAGGAGATAGAATTTCTTGATGTTATAGAAGAGGAAAGCGAAGGAGGATTTAAGCGTACTAGAGAAGAAAAATATAGCACAAGCGTTGCTCAGTTCATTTTAGAGGAGTTAGACGAGGAAGGAGTTCATTTTGATGATCCTGATTTTCAATTTATTTTTAACACTTTTCAAACTTATTTTAAAAAAGGAGAAATTATAGATCAAGCTTATTTTCTAAAGCACAACCAGAATAATATAAGTCAGACTTCTGTTAATACTATCTTTTCTAAATATACTTTAAGCGAGCAATGGAAAGAAAAACATGGAATACATACCGTCACTGAAGATATGCAACTAAAATTAGCAGTTGAATCTGCTATTTATGCTTTTAAAATTATTAAAATTGAAGTTGCTATTGACAAACAGAGAGAAAAATTAGAGAACTTAGCAATTGATGAACAAATTGAAGTAATGAAAATAATCCACACATATCTTCAAATAAAAAAGGAGATATCTAAAAAATTAGGTAGAATAATTCTTAAATAATCTATCTTATATCTTTTAATCGGAGTTGTAATGACACAACTCCATTCCATTCATTTTCTTCAATACAATAGCAAATATCAAATAACTGTTTGTTTGTTGTTGAGTCAATTTTTGTTGCCATCCCAAAACCTACAGCATTTATTTGGTTACTATTCTTTGAATCTGTAATTATTAATTTTAAATGTGTTTTGTCTTTCCCAATAACTTTAGCAAAGCCATTATCTAAAATATTTTCCGTTGCAAACACTGGCCTACTATTTGAAGGACCAAATGGAGCCATTTGCTTAAGAAGTCTATAGGTTTTATGATCAATGTTATCAAACTCAAGAACATTATCAATAACTATTTCTGGTTGTAGCTGATCTTTAGTAATTGTCTGACTTACTGCTTGTTCAAAGGCATCAACAAACCGATTTAAATTATCTTTTTTAATAGACAAGCCAGCGGCATATTTATGTCCCCCAAATTGTTCTACTAAATCTGCGCAAGCATTTATTGCGTTGTAAACATCAAAGCCAGAAACAGAACGAGCTGATCCTACTAAAAACCCATTATTTTCAGTGAAAATAATGGTTGGTCTATAAAAATGTTCGATTACTCTAGATGCAACAATACCAATAACACCTTTGTGCCAATTAGAATTAAACAAAACGGAAGATTTTTTATTTGGCAATACCATTTGAAGTGCTTCTTCTGTTATAGAAGAGTCTAATTCTTTTCTAGTAATATTATTTAATTCTATTAATTGAGCTAATTCTAATGCTCTTGAATAATCTTTTTCAATTAATAATTCAACGGCTTTTTTGGCATGATCTATCCTGCCTGCAGCATTAATTCTTGGTGCTAATCCGAAAACTACATCAGAAATAAGGTATTCTTCTTTTCTTCTTTGGCTAGACGACATTAAAGCTTTTAGCCCAGTTCTTGGACTACTATTAATTTGCTTTAAGCCATAAAAAGCCATAACTCTATTTTCTCCAGTAATAGGAACAATGTCAGCAGCAATAGAAACCGCAAGTAAATCCATTAAATGAGCAATTTGATTAAACTCTATGTTCTGATTAAAGCAATATGCCTGAATTAATTTAAAGCCAACACCACAACCAGAAAGTTCACTATAGGGGTAATTACAATCTTCTCTTTTAGGATCTAAAACAGCAACAGCATCAGGCAATTTTTTTCCAGGTCTGTGGTGGTCACAAATAATAAAATCAATATTATTTTGATTTGCATAATCAACCTTGTCCACTGCCTTAATGCCACAGTCTAATGAAATAACCAAAGTGTAGTCATGCTTTTTAGCATAGTCTATTCCTTTAAAAGATATACCATAACCTTCATTATACCTGTCAGGGATATAATAAGAAACATTAGCTTTTATTTGCTCCAAAAAAATAAACATCATAGAAACTGATGTAGTACCATCAACGTCATAATCTCCGTAAACTAATATTTTTTCATTATTTAATATCGCTTTATGAAGCCTGTCAACAGCAAGACTCATGTCTTTCATTAAAAAAGGATCGTGAAGATGTGTTATCTCAGGTCTAAAAAACAACTTTGCTTGCTCAAAATTATTTATACCACGTTGAACTAATAATCTTGCAATAATAGTTGGCACTCCTAAACTATTCTTTAAAGATTGTACAAGCTCTATATTAGGTTCGGCTTTTAAGCTCCACTTAGCTGTCATTATTTTGATTCATTATGTGGGTTTGTACCAATACGGAATGTTTATGTATTAATTCGAATAACTCTGAAATCATCTTGTTATCAATTTTTTTTGAATTCGCCCATTCTTGCCTTGTTTTTATAATTTCAAACCACCTATGTATTTGAAGAATAGTAACTCCGTTTTCTTTTTTAAATTGGCCAATTTCTTTGACTAAATCAGTTCTTTTTCCAATTGTATCAACTAACTCTTTGTCTATAGCATCAATCTTTTGACGTATTTCGTTTAGCTGATCTTTGAAGTTCGGATTTTGAGTTTTCTCAGTTCTTAGGACTAATGATTGTATTAAGCTATTTAGCTGATCTGGTTTGATTTGTTGTTTTGCATCGCTTAAAGCAACTTTAGGGTTATAATGGGTTTCGATCATTAATCCGTCCATATCCAAATCCATAGCAGTTTGGGAAACTTCATGTATCATGTTTGGTGTACCAGAAATATGGCTAGGATCGCATATAATTGGCAATTCAGGGTGCAATCTTTTTAATTTTATGGCTAATTCCCATTTAGGTTCATTTCTGAAAACAGACTGCTCTAGAGTGAAAAACCCACGATGAATTGCGGCTATATCTTTCACTCCAACCATCATCAATCTTTCAATAGCCCCCATCCATAGACTTAACTCTGGATGAAGAGGGTTTTTAACCATTACTGTTGCATCTACTCCTTTTAAGGCTTCTGCTATTTCTTGTACATAAAACGGATTAACGGTTGTTCTTGCACCAATCCACAAAACATCAATATTAGCTTTTAAACATTTTTCTACGTGTTCTGGTGTTGCCACTTCTGTTGCAACTTTAAGATGTGTTTGGCTTTGTACTTCATTTAGCCACTCTAAAGCTGGCTCACCAATTCCTTCAAAAGTGTTAGGACGAGTTCTTGGCTTCCATACACCAGCTCTAAAAATAGATACATCTTTACTTAAGCTTTTTGCGGTACTTAATATTTGCTCTTTGTTTTCAGCACTACAAGGCCCTGCTATAACCAAAGGTTTTTTTAAATCTTTAGGGTTAAAAATCATTCTTTTTTTCCTTCTAATATTATTACAAATTCACCCTTAGGTTCTTTTTTTTCAAAGTATTTAATCACTTCTACTAAAGATCCTCTTACATGTTCTTCAAACTTTTTTGTAATCTCCCTTGAAACAGATACGTTTCTGTTTTCTCCCATATATTCGACCAATTGATTTAGGGTTTTTAATACTCTATATGGCGATTCATAAAAGATCATAGTTCTGTTTTCTAATGCCAATAACTTTAACCTTGTCTGGCGACCTTTTTTAGTTGGCAAAAAACCCTCAAACACAAATTTTTCACAACCTATTCCTGAGTTTACTAATGCTGGCACAAATGCCGTTGCTCCAGGTAAACACTCTAGCTCTATATTATTTTTTATACATTCTCTAACAAGAAGAAAACCAGGGTCAGAAATAGCTGGAGTTCCTGCATCAGAAATTAGAGCGATTGATTCTCCTGCTACTATTTTGTCAATCCATTTTTGTAAGGAACGATGTTCGTTGTGCATGTGGTTAGACAACATTGGAGTAGATATTGAATAATGGCTCAATAATTTTGCACTATTACGTGTATCTTCAGCAAGTATTAAATCGACTTCGTTTAAGACTCTTTGAGCTCTAAAAGTAAAATCTTCTAAGTTTCCTATCGGTGTAGGTACCACGTACAATTTAGACATGGTGCAAATTTACATGAAAAAGGGGTAAAATTCTAACTCAGGGCTTATTCTTATAGTAGGTGCCGGTAGCTTAATATAATTTAACCAATGCTTCCATTTTTTTGCACGAGGAGAGTCCCACTTTTTTAAAACTTGTAGCATATCATAATCTAATGCTATATATATTTCATTTTTACCACCAACTTTCGTATTTGCAACCAAATATTGAGAATCGTCTAAACCAAAACCAATAGCTATACCTAAATCAATCCCTCTTTTTTTTAATGGATAAAGTGAAAGCCAATAAGTTTGATTTACATAATCGTCTTGATATGCATGTTTATGTGGTGGTGCGTATGGCTTTTGAATAGTACCAAGCTCCCAATAGGTATTACTTCTTTTATAATAACTAAATTTAAAATCGACAAATTCGGCAATAGGTGCGTACTTTTCAAAATAGGGTACAAAAGCCCCTATTGTTCCAGCACCAAAATCCCAAACACTAAAGCCCCAATTTGGAGCGTAAGCATCTTTCAACTCAATCGATAGTTGGATAAAAGAACCCATTGCAGCCCCATATAAATAAGATTTTTTTTCATTTACTCCAGACCATTTTAAGGAAGATTGAAAAAGATCA
>JBELHW010000096.1:0-3173 GCA_042091225.1 Cryomorphaceae bacterium
TTTATTGAAATTGATGAAGATAATTTTACTTCCAAAAATTTATTTTCGGAAATTACTATTTCCTTAGATTCGAATCCGACAAAAGAAATATTAATTATCTGAGGAAATTTAAGTACATCTATACTAAACTTTCCGTCTTGATCTGTTGTGGTTCCTTTAATTGTATTTTTAAAAGTTACATTTGCCCCGGTTAAGACTTCGTTCTTATCATCCAAAACAATACCATTTATAACAGTATTTTGTGAATGAGACACTAATACAACAAGCATTAGCATCATTATAATTTTAATTTTCATAAGTCATTTAATTTAATATTGAAAAATTTATAAAAGATCAATTTTAAAAATATCAATTTCGATAAGTTTGCAACAAGGATAATCTTACCCCCGTTTTGAGAGGAGAAATTTGCTTTGTTTTATGGCTAATAAATTTAGTTAAATAAAAGCTTTGATTTGAAGAATTTGAAAAAACACTTATTGCTAAAGAAACGTACTCTTTGGATCGTTCAACAACTAAAGAAATAAAATAAAAAGGAATAGCTTGATTGTTTTCAGAACAACGACAGCTAGTTTCATAATTTATATAACACGTTTTTGATTCAAAATCACAACAACTTTCCGTATTTTTTTGACTACAACAAGAAAGATTAGCTAATTCGTTTGAGGTTTTAAAATCGAAAGAACTCAAAGAATATCTGATATTTGTAAAAATTACAAATAACGATAAAAGCAAAACAAAGATTTTAAAACAGCTTTTTGACATTAAGCAAATATAATTATTTTCTAATTAAATGTCAAAATAGTCTTTTCTATTATATCAATACATTCAAAAAGTTGGGTTTCGTTAATCACTAAAGGAGGTGCAAAACGAATAATATTTCCATGAGTTGGCTTAGCTAACAAGCCATTATCTCTTAATGCCATACATATATCCCAGGCTGTAGAGCTATCTTCCGAATCGTTTATTACTATTGCATTTAACAATCCTTTTCCTCTTATTAATTTTACAATTTCAACATTTTCGAATCTTTTTTGTAATTCATTTCTAAAAATGACACCTAATTTATCGGCGTTTTCAGCAAGCTTTTCATCTACAACCACCTCTAAAGCGGCTTGGGCTACTTTACAGGCTAAAGGGTTTCCTCCGAAAGTAGAACCATGCTCTCCAGGCTTGATACACAACATTATGTCATCATCTGCTAAGACAGCCGATACTGGTAACACACCACCTGAAAGTGCTTTTCCTAAAATTAAAATATCAGGTCTTGCATCTTCATAGTCAGTTGCTAGCATCATTCCTGTTCTAGCAATTCCGGTTTGCACTTCATCGGCAATGAATAGAACATTATATTTAGTACACAAAGATCTGACACCAGCTAAATATCCTTGATCAGGAACAACAACACCTGCTTCTCCCTGAATTGGCTCAACCATAAAAGCAGCAACATTCGGGTCTTTTAACTCTTGTTCTAAAGCTTCAAGATCATTGTAGGGAATTAAATGGTAACCAGGCATATAAGGACCAAATCCGGTAAATGATGAAGGATCGTCAGAACTAGAAATTGCTGCTAAAGTTCTTCCCCAGAAATTTCCATTTGCAAAAATAATTTTAGCTTTATTTTCTTCAATACCTTTTTTCATGTATCCCCACTTTCTAGCTAATTTATTAGCTGTTTCACCACCCTCAACACCTGTGTTCATTGGTAACACTTTATCGTAACCGAAAAGATTAGTAATGTACTCTTCAAACCGTCCTAATATATCGTTATGAAAAGCCCTAGAAGTAAGTGTTAGAGTTGATGCTTGATCATTTAAAGCTTTTATAATTTTAGGATGACAATGCCCTTGATTAACTGCAGAATAAGCTGATAAAAAGTCAAAATACTTCTTTCCTTCTACATCCCAAACATACAAACCTTCTCCTTTTGACAAAACAACTGGAAGTGGATGGTAATTATGAGCGCCGAACTTTTCTTCTATTGTAATTAACTCTTCTGAAGTATACATAATGCAAAATATTTTTAAGCAAATTTATAAAAATGAGTTTATTTCTAAACTAAAAATGAATAGTTATATTTTATATTTGCAAACATGGGCAGAAAAAGAAAGAAAATTACAATAGAAAAGGTTACCATTGAAGACGCAGGTGCTAAGGGAAAATCTATTACAAGACTAGAAAATGGATTAGTTCTATTTGTTGAAGGTGCAGTTCCTGGCGATGTATGTGATGTGCTAGTTCATAAAAAAAGAAAATCTTTTCTTGAAGGAAAACCCATAAAATTTCATTCATATTCTGATAAAAGAATTGAGCCTAAATGTGAGCATTTTGGACTATGTGGAGGATGTAAATGGCAGTTTATGGATTATAAACATCAACTCAAATACAAACAAAAAGAAGTGGTCGATTCTCTTACAAGAATAGGAGGAATTGATATTCCTGAGGTATCCAATATTTTAGGATGCAATCAAGAATTCTATTACAGAAACAAGATGGACTATGCTTTTACTAATAGAAGATGGATTACTAAACAAGAAAGTGAAAGTGAAAAAGAAATCAAACATAGAAACGGTGCAGGATTTAGAGTAGCAGGATTTTGGGATAAAGTTATTGATATAAATGATTGTCACCTTCAGGCAGAACCTACAAATAAGATTAGAAAAGCTGCAAGAGATTATGCAATTAAAAATAAACTTGATTTTTTTGATATAGCTCAAAAAGAAGGCTTTTTAAGAAACCTAACAATAAGAATGAGTAGTAATGGACAAATTATGGTATTGTTACAATTTTTCTATGAGGAAAAGGATAAAAGAGAAGGATTATTAAATTATTTAGACTCTAACTTTCCAGAAATCACTTCATTACTATACACTATAAATAACAAAGGAAATGAATCAATTTTTGATTTGGATATCATAACTTTTAAAGGAGAGGATTTTATATACGAAGAAATGGAAGGTTTAAAATTCAAAATTGGTCCAAAATCATTTTATCAAACAAATTCTTTACAAGCTTACGAACTTTATAAATTAACAAGAGAGTTTGCACAAATTAGTAAAGAAGATGTGGTATACGATTTATATACCGGAACTGGTACGATAGCTCAATTTGTTGCTAAACAAGCAAAAAAAGTAATCGGAATAGAATCTGTTCCAGAAGCAATTACAGCCGCAAAA
>JBELHW010000038.1:0-16078 GCA_042091225.1 Cryomorphaceae bacterium
GGAGGTTTTTGGATCTCAAAATGTGATTAATGCTTTGAAAAATGAATTTCATTATATTTTTAGCGAATTCAAATACCCTGGAGTTCCTAGCGTAAATATCAATAAAATTAAAAAAGATTCCATTTTCTCTATTGGAGATATAAATTTTACAACTATTGAAGTAATGCATCATAAACTACCAGTTTTTTCTTATAGAATTAATGACTTAGTATACATTACAGATGCTAATCAAGTTGATGACCAAGAGTTGCAAAAGTTAAAAGGATGTAAAACACTTATAATTAATGCTTTAAGAAAAGAAAAGCACTTGTCTCATTTTAATTTATCTCAGGCAATAGAGTTTTCTCAAAAAGTTGGAGCAGATAAAGCGTACCTAACTCATTTAAGTCATTTAATGGGTAAACACTCAGATATTGAATTACCCGAAAATATTGAAATTGCTTATGATGGTTTACAGATCACTTTCTAATCCGTTAATAACTCCTATAATTTCTCCTCCTAACTCATGGTTAATGTATGGAGAGTTTTTCGATTTTGATAAAATATGATCTAATTTGAATGCCCATTTTTGATTTGGGTTATATAAACATAGTTTAGCTATTTCATTTTCAGAAATCATAACTTGAGGAAAGTTTAACACTCTTCTGGGGCTAGACGAAATCTTTTCGACTATTGTTTCTAATTTAATTTTATCTTTTATAGTACAGAGTAGGGGAAAGACAGTTTGTAATCCTATAGCTCCAAACTCAGCGTTATCAAATTCGGTTTCTTTGCTTTCTATATCTTCAGGGCTATGGTCTGAGCATATTGCGTCTATAGTACCGTCATTTATTCCCTTTATTAAACTTTCTACATCATTAATTGTTCGTAATGGAGGAGAAAGTTTAAAGTTAGAATCAAAAGTTATACAACTGCTATCATCTAGAATTAAATTATTTATTGAGACATCGCAACTAATTTTTATACCATTTGATTTTGCTTCTCTTATCAAATTTACACTCTTTGCAGTTGAAATACATGAAACATGAATCTTTGAGTCTGTGTACTGAGCTAATTCAATGTCTCTTTTTAACATTATTTCCTCGGAAATATCAGGAATTCCTTTTAACCCTAAAGATGTACTTATAGGCCCTTCGTTCATTGACCCTCCTTGACTAATACTTTTATCGTTAGGATGATTTATAATTAATCCGTTATAATTTTTATTATACTCTAGTGCTAGTTTCATAATTCCAGCCTTTTGTATACTATTTTTATCGTCAGTAAAGGCTACTGCACCTTCTTTAGTCATGTCATACATTTCACATAATTCATCTCCTTGGTTATTTTTTGTAATACTACCAGCAGGATGAACTTTCACTAATTGAGAACTTGAATGATTTTTTATGTAATTAACTTCAACTTTCGAATCTGTAGAAGGTTTATTACTAGGCATTAAAAGTACGTCAGTATAACCACCTTTTGCAGCACAAATAACACCTGTATTAATATCTTCCTTTATTTCATAACCAGGATCTCTAAAGTTTGATTTAAGGTCTAAAAATCCTGGAGAAACATGTAGATTTTCTTTTTTAATTACTTTTGTATTATCATCAGCAATAATTTCATCTTTTATAGATTTTATTACTCCATTATCAATCAAGATATCAACTGTCTGGTTGTTAAACTTTGATTGAACATCAATGACTTTAGCGTTTTTTATTAATATTTTCATAATAATTTAAGAAATAATGTTTCTGTTGCTAGTAAAAAAATAGTTAAGATGATACATATTGTCCATAAAGAGAAGCCATCTTTAATCTTCTCAATTTTTGAAGTTAGATTTTTTGTATCTCCATTTAAAAGCATAATAGTTTTCTTATCAAAATCTTTTTTAATATTATTAAAATCAAATGCACTAAAACTGCTTTCTTTTCTGTCGTAGTTGAATGCTAATTTAGAATAAGAGGAGTCATTGCTTACAAGATCATAAAAACCTGCATCTTTAATCTGATTATTTATCCAAATCCAATTTGCTTCTAATTCGGGTAAAAATTGGGTGTTATTATTTGAAATGAATGTATTATTTGAAGATACATTTGCAGAATTTTCAATTTTTGATTGACCAATATTATAACTCAAGTTTTGACTTCCAGAAGTAATCGCACTTATATTATAAATTATAGGAACAAATAATGCGTGTTTACTCAAGTTTCCGAACGTTTTATCAAGACCAACGCTAGAAAGATAAACTTTACCTTTGTCAAAGCTGTATTGTTTAAAAACTGCTTTTTTATCAGAGTAACTCATTATTGCATCAACGCTAAATCTAGAATTTTTGATTTCATAAAATTGTTTGATATTCGGCAAATTAAGTTTACTTGATTTTTTTTCGAAAACACCACTAAAAACAGGATTATCAAAATTTATTTCAGCAATCATTTGGCCTTCAATTAAATCTCCATATCTATCAATACTAAGATTGTCTGATAATTGATTGTAAGAGCTGGAATTTAAATTTATTGATGGGAAGACTAATAAACTACCACCATTTTTAATATGAGTTTGCAAATATTTTGACAAGCCTGTTGAAATATTTTCGACTTCATCTAGTATAATTAAATCGTAGTTTTTAAAACTATCGTATTTAATCTGGTTTTTAGAATAAGAATAGTAATCGAAAAAATTATCTTTTTCAAAAAGAGTTTTTAATGATTTACTTTCTTCATTTTCAAAAATTGTAACAACATTAATTTTTTGTTTTACTTTAAAAGAAATATAAAAGGTGTTGTCAAAAGTAATCGGAATGTCATCGATTTTAATTTGTGCTTTATTCCAACCATTTTTGCTTGCTATAAAACTAATTGGCACAATAGTTTCATCTGTAATATCAAAATTACTTATGGCAATTTGTTCATTTTCTATAAATAACTTAATATTTTGATTAGTTAGGGATTCATTACCATCGTTTTTAATTCTTACGTTTAAAGTTAATTCTTTGTTTGTTGTTAAGATGGGAGAATTAAACCAACAACTATCTATAAATAAGTTATTTCTGTTGTCAGATTCTATTTGGATTAAATTTATTGAAATGTTTGAATCTAACTTTAAAGATGATAAATCACTTTTAAAATTGCTAAAGTCGGAGATAATATATAAATCTTTCTTAACCGCTTCACTAACAGCCAATGCGTTAATTTGTTTTTTTATAATTAATTCTAATTCTCTGTGAACTGATGAGTTTTTAATTTGGTTTATATCTTTTTTACAGTTTTCTTTTGTAGAAATTCTAGAACTTGAACCTTTAAAATGATTACTCAATAGATGAAAATCATCAGTTTCATTATAAGCATCTAAAACTTGCGATGCTTTTGACTTAGCATCATTAAGTAAACTTCCGTTTTTATTAGTCCTATTCATGCTGAAAGAATTGTCTATAAAAACACTAACAGCATGTTTATTCACTTGTACTTGTTCCGCTTGATTAGGGATATAAGGTTGAGAAAATGCTAATACTATAAAAATAAATGCAAGCGCTCTAGAAAGAAAGATGAGCAAATGTTTTAATTGAGATTGTGATTTGGTTTTTTCTTTTAATGATTTAAGCAAACTTATATCACTAAAATAAAGAACTTTATATTTTTTGAAATTAAAAAGATGAATTAAAATAGGTATTGCCAGAGCAAATAGGGCATACAAAAACTGTGGGTACAGGAATTTCATCAAAAAGCAAAATTAAGATATTATTTAATAATATCAACTATAAACCAATTTTTTGCAAAATTTTAGATTAATCCATCACTGATTGTGATTTTTCTGTCTGTCATATTAGCAAACTTGTCATTATGTGTTACTATAATGCAAGTTTGATTATATTCTTTATTTATTTCAAGAATTAAGTTGTGTAGTTCATCTGCATTTTTAGAGTCTAAATTTCCAGATGGTTCATCGGCTAATAAAATACTAGGCTGGTTAATCAAAGCTCTTGCAACTGCAACCCTTTGCTGCTCTCCTCCAGAAAGTTCAGAAGGTTTATGATTGGATCTATTTTCAAGGCCTAATCTTTTTAATAATTTTAAAGCTCTTTTTTCTGTTTCATTTTTATCACTTCCATTTATGTAAGCAGGGATACAGATATTTTCTAAAGCATTAAATTCTGGAAGAAGATTGTGAAATTGAAAAATGAATCCTATATTTTTATTTCTAAACTCAGATAATTTGTTTTTATTAAGCTTATTAATATCAACATTATCAATTAACAATTTTCCTTGACTAGCTAAATCAAGCGTACCAATGATTTGTAAAAGGGTTGATTTTCCTGCTCCAGAGGATCCAACAATAGAAATGCATTCCCCTTTTTTTACGAATAAATCGATTCCTTTAAGAATTTTTAAATTGCCGTAATCCTTTTTTATTTCTTTTAGTTCTATCACTTTTTTAAACTTTGATAATCTAGATAATAACGCAATTTCAAAGATATGCTATTCTCCTGAAGATTGTCAAGAAGAGAGTTTAAATTATCAACAAAGTAGGTTTCAATTTTTGTTCCGTTAGTCAAGATTGAATTTTTCCAAACTATAGATAATTCACTTCCTGGAGCAAACCAGTAGTTGAAATTTAAATCTATGTTCCAGGCGTTAAAACTTGTATTATAATCAATATCATTTTCATAGTCTATTTCAGAATACGTTAAGTCTTGTTCTTCCTTAAATCCATTTTCATTTATAGTGTGGAAAGATTTGTTATCGACTGTCTGCCAATGGTGTCTAAATTTAATATCAAAACTTGTTTTATTGTTAAGTACAAACTGAGACTCTAATACATTTGTAATAAATTTTAGATTTCGTAAGGCAAAAACAGTGATGTCTTGATCGGAATTTGAGTTATGCTCTAATAAATCATGATAACCGAAATTGTTTTTTGTTTCTTCAGTTGAAAAAACATATTTAAAAAATAGTTTATCATTTACTCTAACCCTTGGCGATATTCTATAACTTTTCTCTATCGATTGGTATAAACTTTCGTTTTTTGCTCCTATGCTAATGTCAAGAGCTATTTTTTTTCTATAGTCACTTGAAAAGAAAGTTCTACCGCTAATTTTTTTAGACCTTATGAATACATTATCAAGACCAGATCTAGCTTCAAAAAAATCATTACTATTCAATGGTTCTAAATTAGTATTGAAGCCCCAAGTTAAATAGTTCTTAAACGTTTGTCTTTGATTATAATTAATGTCAAAACTGATAAATTCTCTTGGTTTAAAAAGCTGTTCGTAATTTAAACTTAGGTTATTATAAAAATTGACAAATACCTTATTGGGCTTTACTATTCTGTAATTTAAATAAGCTGAATAACTAATTTCATTATTATTGTATAAAATACCCAAATCGTTCGGGTCGTAAGTATCATTTTCTATGTAATTAGAAATTCCATATTGAAATTTTCCAGCAATTTTACTTAATCCTAAATACGAATTGAAACCATTCGTTTTCTGTTGATTTTCATCTACTTGACTTAGGTTTAATTTACTGTAAAGTAAATAAGAATTAGACTTATCTTTCAGATTCAACAAAAGCCCAGCTACGTTTGCTTCTCTTCCTGCGTTATTTTTTCTTTGAACATTCGTATTAGTAAAAGTAATAGATGAATTATTGGCAAAAATTTGGTCTAAAACGAATACATTATAATTTGATTGAGCAACATCATTTTGTTCGCTTGTGTTTTTAGTGATAGCATTTAAGATTCCTACTCCTAAATTGTTATTGTTTTTTCCAGTAATTTTAGTTGCATTTAATAGGTTATCGCTAATTCTTCTGGAGTAGAATAAACCCCCTTTGTCAAATAATTCTGTTCCTTCATTAAAAAAAGATCTCTTTTCATCATATTGTATTTCGAAAGGAGATAAATTTAAAACCTGATTGTCAAATCCTACCTGACCGAAGTCAGGAATTAAAGTCATATCTAATGTGTAACTTTGATTTATTCCATATTTTATATCTAAACCACCATTAAAATTATATTGAGTTGTATCATCTTTATTGACTGCAATTGCAGATGTATAAGGGAATAAGGTTAGTCTAAGGGGAGGGTTAATATTTTTCAAACCTGATATTTCACCACTTTGTTCAATAATATTTTCTTTGCTATTATCAATATAGTTCCATGAGTAAGATTCTCTATTTCTTCTAATTGTTCTAATTATATTGAAATTCCAATTTTGTAATTCTTTTTTAGGAAACCTTAAGGCTGCATAAGGTATTTTTATTTCGGCAACCCAGCCAAAATCAGTGATTGTTGTAGCTGATTCCCAAACCATATTCCAGTTATATTCTGCGGATCCGTTTGAGGTATATTTAACATCTTGTTGTACGCCTGCTGCCGAAAGACTAAAGCTATAATCCACTTGCCCATCGCTGTAAGGGTTGAATCTTAACTCTATTTTATCAGCGTTTGCACTATATAAATTATCTCTTTGTGATAGTTGTTTTAAAATTTCATTTGGGCTGTCATCAAACATTAAAATTATAAAGTAAATTGCTTTATCGTCATAAGTGGCTAACCATTCTGTTCTTAATTTTGGATCTTCTAACTCACCATTGTTAGGGCTTTCGCATATGAAATTGCCACTTTTGTTAAAATTATTCCACAAATTATCTTGTACTCCATCTATAATAGGAGCTGTATTAGTTCTTTTTATTGAATAATTTTTCACTTTCAAATCTTGAGAAAAACCATTAATAAAGATAAGATTGAGAAGTAAAAAAAGGTATTTCATTAATAGATGTTTGTTAAGGCTGCAAAGTTATTAAATTAATAGGTGCAAAATTTTAAAAATTGATTCAAAGGAATTACTTTTGCTACAAATAATTTACACTATGAATTTACACGAATTTCAAGGAAAAGAGATATTAAATAGTTTTGGTGTTCAAATCCAAACTGGTATAGTTGCTACAACTCCTGATGAGGCTGTTCAAGCGGCGAAAAAATTAACTGAAACTACCGGAACTTCATGGTGGGTGGTGAAAGCGCAAGTTCATGCTGGTGGCCGTGGTAAAGGCGGAGGAGTGAAGCTTGCTAAATCTTTAGATGAGGTAAAAGAAATCTCTTCTGAAATTTTAGGTATGCAATTAGTTACACCTCAAACTACTGCAGAAGGGAAAACAGTACATCAAGTTCTGATTGCTGAAGATGTATATTATCCTGGCGAAAGTGAAACCTCTGAATTTTATATTTCAGTTTTATTGAATCGTTCTACAGGGAGAAACATGATTATGTATTCTACCGAAGGAGGTATGGACATTGAAGAGGTAGCTGAAAAAACACCTCATTTGATTTTCCACGAAGAAATTAATCCTAAAGTTGGTTTGCAGCCTTTTCAATGTAGAAAAATAGCATTTAATTTAGGTCTTAGCGGTAAAGCATTTAAGGAAATGACAAAATTTGTTCATTCTCTTTACAGCGCATACGATGGCATTGACTCTGCTTTATTTGAGATAAATCCAGTTCTAAAAACTTCTGACAATAAAATATTAGCTGTAGATGCAAAAGTTGCTTTAGATGGAAACGCTTTATATAGACATAAAGATTATGCTCAATTAAGAGATACAAGAGAAGAAGACGCCTCTGAGGTTGAAGCTGGGGAATATGGTCTTAATTTTGTTAAGTTAGATGGTAATGTTGGCTGCATGGTTAACGGAGCTGGTTTAGCAATGGCAACGATGGATATTATAAAACAGGCAGGAGGAAATCCTGCTAATTTCTTAGATGTTGGTGGTACTGCCGATGCTGCTAGAGTAGAACAAGCATTTAGAATAATCATGAAAGATGATAATGTAAAAGCTATTCTTGTTAATATCTTTGGCGGTATAGTGAGATGCGATAGAGTTGCTCAGGGTGTAGTTGATGCTTATCAAAACATAGGGGAAATAAATATCCCTATTATAGTCCGTTTGCAAGGAACAAATGCTGTTGAGGCTAAAAAATTAATTGAAGATAGTGGACTTAAAGTTATTTCAGTTATTTTATTACAGGAAGCGGCTGATAAAGTAAAAGAAATACTTTAATTTTATTTCAAATATTTTAAAGCAGCCTTTTGGCTGCTTTTTTTTTAAATTTATAGGATGAAAAAGATACTTGTTGCTAATAGAGGTGAAATAGCACTCAGAATAATGCGAACGGCTAAAGAAATGGGAATTAAAACTGTTGCTGTTTATTCTGAAGCTGACAGACAATCGCCACATGTTATGTATGCCGATCAGGCGGTAAACGTTGGAGCATCACCGTCTAGCGAATCTTATTTAAAAATGGATAAAATTATTGAAGTCTGTAAAGATTTAAATGTAGATGCTATTCATCCTGGCTACGGATTTTTATCAGAAAATGCAGAATTTGTTCGTAAAGTAGAAAAAGAAAATATTGTTTTTATTGGTCCATCTCCTAATGCTATGGAAATGATGGGGAATAAATTGAAAGCTAAAGAAACTGTTAAAAAATTCGATGTACCAATGATTCCTGGTACTGATGAAAAACTTGTTGATGTAGAATTAGGCAAATCTGTAGCTAAAAAAATTGGTTATCCAATATTAATTAAAGCTGCTGCTGGTGGTGGAGGTAAAGGAATGAGAGTGGTAGCTGAAGAGTCACAATTTGAAGAGCAAATGAAGTTGGCTATTAGTGAAGCCATATCTTCTTTTGGAGATGGATCCGTTTTTATAGAAAGGTATGTTGGTAGTCCGAGACATATTGAAATTCAAATTTTAGCCGATAAACATGGTAATATTGTTCATCTATTCGAAAGAGAATGTTCTGTTCAAAGAAGGCATCAAAAAGTTGTTGAAGAAGCACCATCATCTATCTTAAGCCAAAGTTTAAGAGAAAAAATGGGCCAATGTGCAATAGATGTTGCTAAATCATGTAATTACGTTGGGGCAGGAACCGTAGAGTTTTTATTGGATGAAAATAATAACTTTTATTTTCTAGAAATGAATACCCGTTTACAAGTTGAACATCCTGTATCAGAATTAATTACTAACATAGATTTAGTAAAAGAACAAATAAAAGTCGCCCGAGGAGAGAAACTTTCTTTTTCTCAAGAGGATATAAGTATTTATGGACATGCTATTGAAGTTAGAGTGTATGCAGAAGATCCTTATAATAATTTTTCTCCTGATATAGGCGTCTTAAAAACGTATAAATTACCCGAAAGTATTGGAGTAAGAGTAGATAATGGGTTTGAACAAGGTATGGAGATTCCTATTTTTTATGACTCCATGCTTTGTAAACTAATTACCTATGGTAAAAATAGGCAAGAAGCAATTGACAGAATGGTACGAGCAATTAAAGACTTTACAATAACAGGAGTAAAAACTACCTTACCTTTTGGAAAGTTTGTTATGGAAAATGAATATTTTAGATTGGGTAAATTTGATACTCATTTTGTCAAAAATCATTTTGATTCAACTTTTTTAGAGTCTACATCAGAAGATGAAGCACGAATTGCGGCTTCTTTAGCTAAATATTTAGTGCAAAACAATTCTCAAACTGGTGTTTCAAAAAACAATAACTCCAAAATTACTAACTGGAAAAAAAATAGAGCTTAATTTATTTACCTTTTCTTTCTAGTATAATAACTACTGTGTGTATTAAAATTTTTAAGTCAATCAATAAAGATCTATTTTCGATATATAGAATATCAAACTTTAATCTTTGCAGCATTTCTTGTACATTTTCAGCATAGCCAAACTTAACCATACCCCAAGATGTTATTCCTGGCTTAACTTTATAAATTCTATTATAATGCGGGGCTTTTTGAATTAATTTATCAGCATAAAAACGTCTTTCGGGTCTTGGGCCAACAAAACTCATATCCCCTTTAATAATATTAAAAAATTGAGGAATTTCATCTAACCTTACTTTTCGCATCAATTTTCCAAATCGAGTAATTCGACTGTCTTTATCGCTAGAGAGTTGAGGGCCATTGATCTCAGAACCTTGTACCATCGATCGAAATTTATAAATAGTAAATGGGTTCCCGTTAATACCAATCCGTTCTTGTTTGTAGATTATTGGTCCTTTTGATGTTAGTTTTATAATTAGAGCACAAACAAGGAATAGAGGTGAGAATAATACAATGCAGATAAAAGAAAGAAAATAATCAGAAAATAATTTAAATCTCTTTTCCCATTCGGGCTGAAAATCGTTTTTAATTTCTATTAATGGAGTTCCAAAAATTGAATTCATTTTTACTCTTCCTAACATTATGTCATACATGTCTGGAATAACTTTAACAATTAGGTTAGTTTGATTTAAAGTGTTTAAAATTTCTTCTATTTTGGTATGTTCTTTTTGTTCTATTGCAATTATTATTTCCTCAATATTATTTTTATTAATAACCTTCAAAATATCAGTGTAATCTCCAAAGTGTGTTATTAATTCTGACAAGGGATATTCTTCTTTTTTTACAATATTTAAAAAACCAATTATTTTATTTCCACTAGATTTTTTTTCATTTTTAATGTCGTTAAAAACCTGTATTGCTCTTTGTCCACTGCCAATAATTAGAGTGTTAAAACCAAACTTCTTAGAATGAATAAGTTTAGCAGTGCGATTGGTTAAAATAAATCTAAAAATTGATGTTATAGAAAAGTGTAAACAAAATAAGGTTCCTATAGTTTGGTAATACTGTTTGTAGTTAGAAATATCATCATCTAATAGAGCTATAAAAAATATAAACGTTACTCCAATAGAGGAAATAAAAAATGTTTTTATTAATTCGTTTAATCGAGACTTTCTAAATATATCCTTATATGATCCAGTAAAAAAGTAAAATAAAAACCAAGCAACAATAACTATTATAAGATTAGTAAAATAGTCTTGGTTAGCTGCGAATTTTACATTTTCTATTTCGGTTGATCTAATGTATATAAAAAAGGTCCAAGCTAGAAAAGTGCTAAGGATATCTAAAAGTATGTATTTAAGTGTTTGAACTCTTTTATTGTTCATATACTATTCTAACATTATCAATGTTAAGTTCATTAATATCTTGATCTTCATTACGAGACATACCTATAAAAATATTATAGTTGTCAAAGCCATTACCAAACGAATTTATCGATTCTGTTAAGGACACGTATATTTTATTCCAATCTTCTTTTTCATTTAGATAAATAACAGCTGTTTTGTTTGTTAATTGAGAATTAGTAGCATACATGCCAATAACAAAAGTAGTACTAGATTTATAGTCTAACTCAAGATAAACTTGCTTGTCTTTAGGTAAGGAAATACTATTAGTTCTACATTCGAAAATTTCACCTTCTTCACCTGAGATTAAAATTTTTCCGTAAGTATTTCCTAAAATCGGATCATAGATGTTAGAATAAATTTTTTCAATCGAATGATTAATAGAGTCTGTTATGACGTTAAGTATTGTTCCATTTCCTTCAAAATCTTCCTGATAAGGAAATTCATTTATTTTATAATTTACAAAAGGAGAGATAGAGCAAGTCTGGTTAGGAGTTAAATCTTTATTTATTGTATATCTATTTAAGTATGGATAATTTATTCTACTTGCTGAGATACCATTTTTCTTAATTCCGGCTTCTACAATAATTTCTTGAGAGCCACTTTTCAAAATAGGAATATTTGCTGGTAAAGGATAAACACCTAAAAACTCATCATCTATATAGAACCAAGCATCTGTTATATTTGAAGAGTTTGTGCCTAAACTTGCATCAGTTTGAAGAGCTATTTTTTCAATATAAATAGTCGATAAAATATCTTCTTCTGGATTTATGATTTCGCAAGAAAAAAATAGCAGACATAAAAAGAAAATAATATAATGCATAAGTTAAGATATATTCATTTTTAAAGCACTATTCATTTTATCTAGTATTTTATGTGCTAGCTCTAGGGCAATAAAACCATCTGTAATGCTTACAATAGGTTCAGAGTCGTTTGTAATTGAATTGTAAAAACTTATTAATTCTTCTTTTATTGCATTCATTTCTTCAATTTCAGGGTTTTCAAAATAAATTTGTTTTTTCTTTTTACCAACATCAATTGTCATCGCGTAAGAATCTATTCTTTCTGAAGCTTTTAAGTTTTTGATTCTGATAACTTCTGTTTTTTTATCTAGAAAGTCAACAGATATGTAAGCATCTTTTTGAAAAATTCTAATTTTTCTCATTTGTTTTAATGACATTCTACTAGCTGTTAAATTACAAACACAACCATTATCAAACTCAATTCTTGCGTTTGCTATATCATGATTATCACTGATAACTTCAACACCACTAGCACTAATTTTACTTATATTAGAATTGACAATACTTAAAATTATATCAATATCATGAATCATGAGATCTAAAACTACTGGAACATCAGTACCTCTTGTGTTAAATTCGGAAAGTCTATGAGACTCAATAAATAATGGTGTGTTTATAAAAGGCTTGGCAGCAAGGTAAGCAGGGTTAAACCTTTCTACATGACCAATTTGAACTTTAACCCCTGCTTCATTAGCTAAGCTTAATAACTCTTCAGCTTCTTCTAGAGTATTTGTTATAGGTTTTTCAATAAAAAGGTGTTTGTTAAGTTTTATTGCTTTTGTAGCGTATTCAAAATGAGTAGTAGTCGGAGATACAATGTTTATAATATCACTATTGTCGAATAATTGCTCTACTTTTTTGAATGATGGAATCTTATAAGTTCTATTTATTTTTTTAGCTAATTCTTTATCCGAATCATAAAAGCCAACCACTTCATACAACTCTTTCAATTCCAGAAGTAATTTGAGATGTATTTGCCCTAAATGTCCAACTCCTATAATTCCTATTTTCAGCATATTTATAATCTTAAATTAATATATAAATATAATAATTTAATTATCTATTTTTGATTGAGCAGATGAAAGATAATTTTAGACATCAAGGTTTACGAAATCAATTAGTAGATAATCTAGTAGATAAAGGTATTTCTGACAAAAAAGTATTAAATGCCATTTCTATTATTCCCAGGCACCTGTTTTTAGAAAAAGCATTTGTAGAATTTGCTTATCAAGATTTAGCTTTTCCTATTGGATGTGACCAAACCATTTCACAACCTTACACTGTTGCTTTTCAAACTCAACTTTTAAATATTTCTGCCCACGAAAAGGTTTTAGAAATTGGCACTGGTTCAGGTTATCAAACAGCTGTTTTGTTAGAGATGAAAGCAAATGTTTTTACAATAGAAAGGCAAAAAGAACTTTATGAAAAAACAAAATTATTTTTACCAAAATTAGGTTATCATGCCATGTTTATCTACGGTGATGGTTATAAGGGTTTACCCAGTTTTGCTCCTTTTGATAAAATTATTGTAACAGCTGGAGCTAAAGAAATTCCAAATTCATTATTAAGTCAATTAAAAATTGGTGGATTAATGGTAATTCCTGTGGGTAATCTCAAATTACAAAAAATGAAACTTATCATAAGAAAATCAGAAAAAGAGTTTAGCACACAAACATTAGGAGACTGTAGTTTTGTGCCAATGTTACCTAAAAAGTCGTAACATTTCTTATTTTTGTTTTTCAAAACTTTATAAAAAATAAATAGATATGAAGCTAATTAGTGTTATTGGTGCAGGAACAATGGGAAATGGTATTGCTCATGCTTTTGCTCAGAGTGGATACAAGGTAAATTTAATAGATGTATCAGCAAGTGCTTTAGAAAAAGCATTTTATTCAATTACAAAAAACCTTGATAGACAAATCGCTAAAGAAAAAATTAGTGATCAAGATAAAACCAATACACTTTCTAATATTTCAATTAGTACTGATTTAATAACCTCTGTTAAGGGTGCTGATTTAGTAGTTGAAGCAGCTACCGAAAATATTGATATAAAATTAAGCATCTTCAAACAATTAGACGAAGTTTGTGATAGTCATACTATCTTAGGAACAAATACTTCTTCTATTTCTATTACTAAAATAGCTTCTGTAACTAAAAGAGCAGACAAAGTAATCGGAATGCATTTTATGAATCCGGTTCCTGTTATGAAATTAGTAGAAGTGATTAGAGGTTATGCTACCTCTGATGAAGTTACTAATACAATTATGGAAGTCTCTAAATCATTAGGTAAGATTCCTGTTGAAGTTAATGATTATCCTGGTTTTGTTGCTAACAGAATTTTAATGCCAATGATTAATGAAGCGATTATTACGCTTCATGAAGGCGTTGCAGGTGTCAAAGAAATTGATACCGTTATGATGCTAGGGATGGCTCATCCTATGGGTCCTTTACATTTAGCTGATTTTATTGGTCTAGATGTCTGTTTATCTATTATGAATGTTTTACACCAAGGGTTTGGAAATTCAAAGTATGCTTCTTGTCCTTTATTAGTTAATATGGTTACAGCAGGAAAGTTAGGAGTTAAGTCAGGTCAAGGATTTTACGATTATTCTAAAGGACCAAAAAATAAAGAAGTCGCTCCACAATTTATTTAATTCTACCTTCAAGTTGAGCTTCTAAAATTATATGCTCAATCATTTTATCTTCTTTATTTGTTAAAGGTTGATACGAAGTTTTAAGATTATTGTCATAGATTTTCGCCATTCCTTGCCAGAAAAAAGCATGAATGCCTCCTTTGAGTTCTTTAACTATTTCATAGGTGCTAATTTGTGTTTCCCTGAATATTAGTTTGGATAGAATTCTGCCTTCCCAACGGCTTAGCTTTTTTAAATCTTTACTTAAGTCAGATTTAATCCAACTTTCAATTGCTTTAATATATTTCCTTTTTTTTCTTTTTTTAGAAATGTTTCCTAAATCTTTATAAATACTATCAAGTTTGTGAGAAGCTAATTTTGCGTAAGGATATACTTTTAATGTTCTTCTCTTCAAACGAGAGTATAGAATTTGATCTTCAGCATTTTTAAAACTGATTATTTCTATCTCATCTATTGCAGGCAATATAATTATAGTGTCTTCACCGTTGAAAGAGTAATTCTCAAACTTTATGGTTTTTAAATCCTGGGCAAATGAAACAAATGGTAGTAATAGAAAGAAAAAAGACAATCTCATCTTTCAAAGATAAGTCTAATCAATATAAATGTCAATCAATCCAATAGGAGTGTTTAAATAAATAGTTTTACTATCCTTATTTATTTTTTCTATGAACTCATTAATGATTGGAATTAAAATTTCTTTATTTTGATACTTGATTTGAAATAGATCTTGGGCTGTGTTTGAAGAAATCCCTTCAATAACTCCGATTTCTCCAAGCCTTTTGTCAATAATTGAATAACCAATATAAGATTTTATAATTAGCTCTTCATTTTTAGGAGCTTTTTTAGAATCGATATAACAACCTTTACCTATTAATGATTCGGCATCTTGTTCGTTATTAATATCTTCTAATTTTACCGTAATAAAATTATTGTTTTTAAATTTTAATGATTCAATAAAAAAAGGAACTAAACTTATATTCATATCAACAAATATAAAATCTAGTTCCTTAAGTTCTTCGAAAGAGGATATGTCTAATTTAATATTTAATGAACCGTTAAAACCATGTTTTCTACTAAAATATCCTAAATAGAAAGCATTTGATTTATTCATTAAAAGACTAGTCCTTTTTTATTTAGTTTCTTCCGTTTTTTCAGCAGCAGGAGTTTCTTCAGCAACAGGAGCTTCTTCAGCAGCAGGAGCATTTTCAGCAGCAGGAGTTTCTTCAGCAGCAGGAGTTTCTTCAGCAGCAGGAGCTTCTTCAGTAGCAGGAGGATCTTCAGCAGCAGGAGCTTCTTCAGTAGCAGCAGTTTCTTCAGCAGCAACTAATTCAGAATTGATTTTAGCAATTTCTAATGCTCTAGCTTCATTTACTTCTTTTTCAGCTTTTAGTGCAGCAGCATTTTTTTCATTTAAGGCTTTAGCTATACTTTCACTTTGAGCTTGTTTTTTCGTATTCTTTTGTTCTAACCAAGCCTCAAATTTAGCTTCAGCTTCTTCTTCGCTAAAAGCACCTTTTGCAGCCCCAGCTAAAAGATGTTTTTTCATAAGAACACCTTCGTGAGATAAAATTGCACGAGCTGTATTAGTAGGTTGTGCACCTTTTAACATCCAATCAACAGCAT